>CAHJXE010000210.1 GCA_903644085.1 Hyphomicrobiales bacterium | reverse complement strand
TGCGGCGCCGATCGCGGCGGCGATGCCGCCCGGAGCATCGTCCGGGTCGCACAGGACCGCTCGCGCTCCGAGCCGCCGAAGCGCCAGGTCGGCGATCAGCGCCTCGGGCGAGGGTTGGGCGGCCAGGCAGGCGGGCTCCCCCGGTCGGACGTGACCGCCGAGGCCGCCGGCGAGGTGGAGAACCGCGCCGGCCAGGTCCCGCCGGGTCATCGTCCGCCAGAGCCCGAGCGCCTTCGAGCGGATCGCAGGCGCGTCCGGCCGTTGATCGGCCAGCGCCAGGATCGCCGCAACGATGCCGGCCTCGGCCTCGCCGAAGCCCGACCCGTCACCATGGTCCTCCGGCGCGATCATCGGCGCCGCCGAGGCCGGCGTACGGACCCGGAGGCGCCCGGGCCATGGCCGAGGTAGAAGGCCCGGATGTCCTCGCGTGCGGCGAGCGCCTCGCAGCGGTCGGCGATCACCACGCGGCCGACCTCCATCACGTAGCCGAAATGCGCGGTTTGCAGCGCGATGTGGGCGTTCTGTTCGACCAGCAGGATCGCGGTGCCGCGCTCCTCGTTGATGCGGCGGATGATGCCGAAGATCTGCGTGACGAGGAGCGGAGACAGGCCAAGCGAAGGTTCGTCGAGCAGCAGCAGCTTCGGCGCACCCATCAGGGCGCGGCCGATGGCGAGCATCTGCTGCTGGCCGCCGGAGAGCTGGCCGGCCCGCTGCCTTTCCCGCTCCTGCAGCACCGGAAAGTAGCCGAACACCGCCTCAAGGTCGGAGCGGATCGCGGCCGTGTCACGCCGCGTGAAGGCGCCCATCATCAGGTTCTCCCGCACGGTGAGGAACGGGAACACCTCTCGACCCTCCGGCGCGTGGCAGATGCCGAGGCGCATCACGCGGTCCGGCGACATGCGGGCGATCGGCCGGCCCTCGAACAGGATGCCGCCGCGGCGTGGATCCATGACACCGGAGATCGTCTTCAGGATGGTGGTCTTGCCCGCCCCGTTTGCGCCGAGCACGGTGACGATCTGGCCCGGCCTCACCTCGATGCTTGCGCCATGGAGGGCCTGGATCGGACCGTAGAAGGTCTCGATCGCTTGAACGCTGAGAAGCACGTCGGTCACCGCTCAGCCCCCGAGATACGCCCGCACGACCTCGGGGTCGCGCTGCACCTCCGCGGCGGTGCCGAGGGCGAGGATGCGGCCGTAATTGAGCGCCATGACCCGGTCGGACACCGCGGAGACGAGGCTCATGTCGTGCTCCACCATGATCACCGTCACTCCGAGCGTGCCGCGGATCTCGTCGATCCAGGCCGCTATCTCCTGCGTCTCCTCGACGTTGAGGCCCGAGGAAGGCTCATCGAGCAGAAGCAGCCGAGGATCGATGCAGAGCGCGCGGCCGATCTCGACAACCTTGCGGATCCCGTAGGGAAGATCGGCGATCAGCCGGTCGCGATGCCGTTCGAGGCCGAGAAATGCGATTACCTCCTCGGCACGGCCGCGATGAGCGATCTCGGCACGGCGAACGGCCGGCGTGTAGAGTATCTGGGAGAGGATGGACGCACTGACGTGGGAATGGCGGCCGATGAGGAGATTCTGCAGCAGCGTGGCGTTGGCGAAGAGCTCGATGTTCTGGAACGTGCGCGCGATCCCGAGCGACGCGACGACGTGGGGCGGCCGCCGCGTGATGTCCTGCCCGCGAAAGATGAGCCGTCCAGAGGTCGGCTGGTAAAGCCGGCTGATGAGGTTAAAGATCGTCGTCTTGCCGGCGCCGTTCGGGCCGATGATCGCGAACACCTCGCCATCCCGAACGTCGAAGCTGATGCCGTCGACCGCCCGGATGCCGCCGAAATGCAGTGCGAGATCCTCGACGGCGAACAGGCTCATCGCACCCGCTCCGACCGCGTATAGCTCTTCTGGCGCTGGAACGTCGCCCGGCGATGGAGCGGGAAGGCCGACCAGTAATGGGCGATCTTGCTCAGCCGGCCAGCCACGCCTTGCGGCTCGAAGATGATGAACAGCACGAGGATCAGGCCGAAGAGCGAAGGTTCGAGGCCGGGCATGTGGCCGATGCCGAGCGGCAGGTCGTCGCGAAGCAACGCGATGCCCTGAGGCAGCAGGCGGATAAAGATGGCGCCGTAGATCGCCCCGGAGAGAGAGCCGAGGCCGCCGACCACGATCATCGTGACGAACTGGATCGACAGGACGAGATCGAAGGAATCGGGGGCGAGGAAGTGCACGTAGTGGGCGAAGAGCCCGCCCGCGAGGCCCGTGATAGCGGCGCTAATCGCGAAGGAGAGCGTCTTCGTCACCGCGAGGTTGACGCCCATACTCTGGGCCGAGATCTCGCTGCCATGGATCGCGACGAGGCTGCGGCCGAGCGGGCTACGGAGTATGTTGGCAGCGACGAGCAACACCAGACCCAGCATCGCGAGGCTGAGGAAGTAGAGCCCCCTCGGGCTATCGAGGATGAGGGGGCCGAGCGTCGGCGAGACGACGGGGAAGCCGCCGAACCCTCCCGTGACGCCCTCCCACTTCTGGAAGATGGTGCCGACGATGCTGCCGAAGGCGAGGGTCGCGATGGCGAGATAGAGGCCGCTCATCCGGAGTGTCGGGATGCCGATCGCGACGCCGGCGAGACCCGCCAGCATTGCGCCAGACGGCAAGCTGAGGATCAGCGGGACACCGCGCGCGAGCAGAACCGCGTTGGTGTAGGCGCCGATGCCGAGAAAGGCGGCCTGCCCGAGGCTGACGAGCCCCGTGTACCCGGAGAGCAGCATCATGCCGACTCCGGCGATCGCGAAAATGAACACGGCGGCGAGTTCGCCGAGATAGAATTCGCCGGCGAAGGCCGGGATGGCGAGTGCGACTCCTGTCACGAGGGCCACGCGGACGCGGCTGCCGGTCGTCGGCAGGAGGGTGAGATCCTGCGCGTAGCTGGTGCGGATCGGCCGCATCAGACTTTCTTCCGCATGGTCTGCGAGAGGATCCCCTGCGGCCGCAGGACCAGCACGCCGAGCAGCACGGCGTTGGCGGTGACATCCCGAAATCCCGCCGGCAGCGAGTAACCGGCCACCTGCTCGACGATGCCGACGACGACGCCGCCGATCAGCGCCCCCGGGATGCTGCCGAACCCTCCAAGCACCGCCGCCGCGAACGCTTTGAAGCCGAGGAAGCCCATGTTCACGTCGACCAGCGCGACGGGCGCGAGCAGCACGCCCGCGGCCGCAGCGACGGCCGCCGAGATCGCCCAGGTCAGCGAGAACACGGTGCGGACCGGGATGCCCATGTAGTAGGCGGCGAGCTGGTTCTGCGAGGAGGCCTGCATCGCGACGCCGAGCCGCGTGCGGCTGAAGAACAAGTAGAGCACGGCACAGAGCCCGACCGTGCCGACCAGGATCGAGAGATTGTTGGCGCTGACGACGATCCCGCCGAAATCCAGCACGCGCCCGGTGAACGGGGTCGGGAACGACACGGCGTCGTAGCCCCAGACGATACCGGCCGCGGCCCGAAAGATGAAGCCGAGACCGAGCGTCAGCATGAACACGGCGAACTGTGGCTGCCCGATCACGCGCCGCAGCACCAGCGCGTCGAGCAGGTAGCCGAACGCCGCCATGAACACGATGGTCAGCAGGAAGCCGAGCCAGTAATCGAGGCCGACCTTCGCGATCAGGGTGAAGGCCAGGAAGCCGCCGAGCATCATCAAGTCGCCCTGGGCAAAATTGACGGTCTCGGTCGTCTTGTAGATGAGCACGAAGCCGAGAGCGACTAATCCATAGATGCATCCGACGGCCGTACCGTTCAGGATGATCTGAATGACTCGCGCTGTCTCGAGCACCGTTTCTCATTTTCCTCGTGGTTGGAGGGACAACCAAGCTTAAGCTTAGCGCGCGATAATATTTGAGACTTGACAAAACACGCCACGCCTATCCGCATGAAGCGAGCTGCACCGAGGTCTGCGTTGCTCATGGCGGCAGTCCTCGCCTCGCGAGCGCCAAGCTCGCGGTCAGATCGCGTGGGTTCGTCCTAACCTGTCGCAACGGCTGAAGACCGCGGGCAAGTGCGCTGGATGCGACGCGCGCGATAACGGCTACGCCAGCGCCGAGCCGAAACCGTGAGCGCCGGCGGGAGGCGCCGGCAAGCTCTCCTACATCGTCGACGGGGTGGCGGCGTCCTCCTATGATCCGGCAAGCTTCGGCCAGGAGCGCCCATGCGGTCACGGTCACACACGGAGGGTGCCGTCCAGGTCTCGGCGCCCAACACGGTCTTGTTCAATCTCGACACGGTCGCGCCATTGAACACGCTCGATGCGCCCTCGAACTTGACGGTCGCAGGCGTGCCGACGGTGATCCAGGGCAAGGCGCCGCCGAGGATGCGGGCGGGCGGCTCGGTCAGGCGCGTCACGCGGACCGCTTCGCACCCGCCACGCACAATACCACCAGCCCCGTGACGGCGATCATCGCCGGCGCGACGGGCTCGTGCAGCAGCAGGCCGGCGAGCATCAGCCCGAAGAAGGGCTGGAGCAGCTGCAATTGACCCACGCCCGCGATCCCGCCGAGCGCCAGGCCGCGGTACCAGAACACGAAGCCGACCAGCATGCTGAACACGGACACGTAGGCGAGACCGGCCCAGGCCGGCAGGCCGATCCCGTTCCACGATGCCGGCAAGGTCGCGAGCGCGAGGATCGCCATCGCGGGCGAGGCGAGCACGAGTGCCCAGGAGATGACCTGCCAGCCGCCGAGCCGGCGAGACAGCGTCGCGCCCTCGGCGTAGCCCAGGCTGCAGAGCCCGATCGCGGCCACCATCAGGAGATCGCCGGCGACGGACGCACCATCGCTCTGCCAGAGCGCGAAGCCCGCGACGGACAGGCTCCCGGCGACCGAGAACAGCCAGAAC
Organism: Hyphomicrobiales bacterium; assembly: GCA_903644085.1. Classification (GTDB taxonomy): domain Bacteria; phylum Pseudomonadota; class Alphaproteobacteria; order Rhizobiales; family Beijerinckiaceae; genus Enterovirga. The sequence goes on along the minus strand of CAHJXE010000210.1, from coordinate 1,039 downwards.
GCCGGCTTCGGTCTCTCGCCGCCGCGCCACACGCCGCAGATGGCGGTCGCGAGCGGCAGAAGGCCGACGAACACGATTGAGTGCGCCGAGGTGATGTGCTGCAGCGCCAGTGCGGTCAGCAGCGGGAAGCCGATCACCACGCCAACCGCCACGACCGCGAGTGGGCCGAGGTCGCCGCGCGCCGGCCGCTTCTGCCGTAGGACGAGGAGCAGCGCTGCCCCGAGCAAGGCGGCGATAGCCGCGCGGGCCGAGGTCAGGAACAGCGGCGTGAAGCCGCCGACCGCGAGCCGCGTCGCGGGCAGCGACCCGCTGAAGATGAGGACGCCGATTAGGCCGCTCCCCCATCCACCACTCGTCCGCAGCATCGACCACTCCTGGCTATGCTCGATCATACGTCTCGCGGGGATCATGAGGACAGGAACAGTTCCATACAGTCGGGCCGAACTGTATGGATACGTGGACCCACTCGGTCGCGGTCCGCCACGGAGAGCGATGGGCCATTTCTGCGGGGATTATATCTCCGCGTAGATCTCGAGCACGTTTTCGTCGGGATCACGGAAGAAGATGGTGCGATGTCCGAGGGGGTGGTCCGTCAGCCGCGATACGAGCGTCACGCCCTTGGTCTCCAACTCCGCCGCGCAGGCCTCGACCATAGCGGGCGGGATGCGGAACGCGAGCTGCACCGACAGTGCGCCCGGGGCCGGCGGCGGATCGTCGAAGCGGCCGCTATGGGTCGTCAGCCTGCCCGACCCCGTCCAACGCATCTTCTGAATCGATCATGGCCGACCGATTCACGCGCTTGATGGACGGCATGGCGCCGTGTCTCCGAGCCGGATAACTCATGTCATGCGCTGGCCCTTGATGGCCTGCGTCTCTGCGTGCTCGGCCTCGATCTCGCGCAGCACCCGCGCCTGCTCGGCCCGGAGCTTCACCAACGCGTCCGTCTGGATGAGCCCCGGCGCGAGCGGCTGGGCAGGATGCTCGGTCAGCACGCGCGCGGCCTCGACCGCAGCGGCAGCCTCGCGCGCCTCGCGAGCTG
>CAHJXE010000209.1 GCA_903644085.1 Hyphomicrobiales bacterium | reverse complement strand
GGATGCGGCCGACGCGGTCGTCGCGGACGCGGGAGGCGTCGCGCAGGATCGCGCCGCGACGCCGGTCCCGGCCGCCACGGTCTACGACGCACCAATCTACGACGCTTCCGTGCCGTGGCCTCCGGCGCGACCGTCCCCCGTCGCGAGGCGGACCGCGCCGTGATCGTTCGTCGCTTCCTCCTCTGGGTGCGCACCGCGCCACCGGCCGACCGGGCCGAGGCTGTCGGCGCGCTCGCGAAGGCCTATCTCCACTCTCCGCTCTCCGCCTCGGACCGCTGGGAGGCCGAGACCGCGCTGACCGCCATGCTGGACGACCGTTCGGTCGTCGTCCGCCGCGCGATGGCGGAAGTCTTCGCAGGCGCGCCCGACGCGCCGCGGCATATCGTGATCGCGCTCGCGGGAGACCAGTACGAGGTTGCGGCCCCGATCCTTGCCGGCTCGCCGGTGCTGCTCGATTGCGATCTCGTCGACTGTGCGGCTCTGGGCGACGCGCGTGTTCAGGCCGTCGTCGCAGGTCGTGCCCGGGTCTCCGTCGCGGTCTCGGCGGCGCTGGTCGAGATCGGCACCGCGGACGCGCTGGAGAGGCTCGCCCGCAATCCCGGTGCGGAGATCGCGGAGGCGGGCCTCTTCCGAATCGTCGAGCGCTACGGCGACCGCTCCGCCTTGCGCGAGGCTCTGCTGTCACGTCCCGACCTGCCGGCCGAGGTCTCGCAAGCGATCGCGGCCGCGCTCGCGACGACGCTTGAGGCGATGGCGAAACAGTGCAACTGGCTCAGCCCCGAGCGCTCCGGCCGTCTCATCCGCGAGGCGCGCGAGCGCACGACGGTCGCCCTCTCGGCCAGGTCCCGGTCCGAAGTCGCCCGCTTCGTCGCCTATCTGCGCCGCTCCGGGCAGCTGACGCCTGCGCTGATCTTGCGCGCGATCCTCTCGCGCGAGGTCGCCTTCGCGACGGCATCGTTCGCGGATCTGGCGCAGGTCTCCGTCAAGCGCGCGACCGCCATCCTGTCGGATCGCCGCGGTGGGGGCTTCCGGGCACTCTACGCCAAGGCCGAGCTCCCCGAGGGGCTGCGTCCCGCGTTCGAGGCGGCTGTCGGGGCGCTGCGGAACGAGAGCGAGACGGACGCGCTACCGCAACTCTCCCGCCGCATGATCGAGCAGGTGCTGACGGCCTGCCAGCGCCTCCCCGAGGGAGAGGCGGGACGCCTCGTCGGGCTGCTGCGCCGCTTCGAGATGGAGGCGGCGCGCGACGAGGCGCGCCGGATCGCGGGTGGCCTCGCGGACGATGCGGCACTCCGCCTCGTCATGCAGCACGCGCCGGACGAACTGGCCGCACCCGCCGGGGCGATCGCCGCCTGATCAGACCCCGAACTGTTCGCGAAGGATCCGCTCGTCGAGGCTGTGACCGGGATCGTGCAGCATCACGAGGTCGGTCGTATCGTCCATACGGGCGCTGACGCACGCAATATCGCGAAACTCGGTGTGGTCCGCGACCGCGCTCACGGGCCGAAGCTCCGCCTCCAGCACCGTGATGGTGATGACGGCCCGGTTCGGCAGGAGCGCGCCACGCCAGCGGCGCGGGCGGAAGGCGGAGATCGGCGTCAGCGCGAGGAGCGGCGCGTTCAAGGGCAGGATCGGTCCGTCGACCGACAGGTTGTAGGCCGTCGACCCGGCCGGGGTCGCGACGAGAAGCCCGTCTGCCGTCAGCTCGGCCAGGCGCACGTGGCCGTCGATCTCCACCTTCAGCTTCGCCGCCTGATAGGTCTGGCGCAGCACGTGGACCTCGTTGATCGCGTAGGCCTCGTGACGCCGGCCCTGAACGTCCTGCGTATTCATGAGGAGCGGATGGGCGACGCTGCGGTGAGCGGCGTTCAGCCGCTCCAGGAGCGCATCCGGCCGGTACTCGTTCATCAGGAAGCCGACCGTGCCCTTGTTCATGCCGTAGATCGGCTTGCCGGTTCCCATGAAGCGATGCAGCGTCTGGAGCATGAGCCCGTCGCCGCCGAGCGCCACGACGACATCCGCCTCCTCGGGCGAGATCGACCGGTACTCCGCCCGCAGATCCGCCTCGGCGGCCCGCGCGGCAGGGCTCGCGCTCGACACGAAGGCGATGGTCTCGAAGTCGGCCGCCATGTTCCTGCGTCACTCGCGCCGGGAGGCTCGGACGGCCCGGACGAGGCCGGTCTATCACCGGCGGACCACGTGGCCAAACTGGTACTCGACGACACCGGGGGGACCGGTCGGCCCTTGCCCGTGCGGTCTGCCTGGCCGACACAGGGCGCTCGGACCCTCGTTTCGGCTCGCCCATGATCGTCGTCCACTCGCCCGCGTCGTCCCGGCACGATCCCGACACGTATTTCCGGCGCGGCCGGACCGTGGCGCATCCCGAGCAGGCGACGCGCTACCCGATCCTGCGTGACGCGGCGGCCGCGGCCGGTCACCGGCTGGTCGAGGCGGCGGATGCCGGACCGGAGCCGATCCTCGCCGTCCACGACGCGGGGCTCGTGGAACTCCTGTCGGGCATCTGGGCGCGGCGCGACGAGCTGCCTGAGATCGGCGAGGAGATTTTGACCGGCCATTTCGCGCGCCCGCAGATGTCGCGGCGGCCGGAGGGGCTGCTGGGGCGACTCGGCTACTACATGGCCGACACGTCGACGCCGGTGCGCGCCGGCACCTGGGAGGCCGTCCACGGCAGCGCGCAGGCGGCGGTCGGCGCCGCCGACGCGGCGTTGGCGTCGGGCCACGCCTACGCGCTCTGCCGCCCGCCCGGCCACCACGCCTACGCGGACTCGACCGGCGGCTTCTGCTTCCTCAACAACACCGCGATCGCGGCCGAACGGCTGCGCGCCGCGACGGGTGGACGGGTCGCGGTCCTCGACATCGACGTCCATCACGGCAACGGCACCCAGGGCATCTTCTACCGGCGCGCCGACGTCCTCACCGTCTCGGTCCACGCGGACCCGTCGAACTATTTCCCGTTCTATACCGGCTACGCGGACGAGACCGGCGACGGGGAGGGGAGCGGGGCGAACCGCAACATCCCGCTACCCCAGGGAAGCGGGGACGCGGCCTGGCTCGCGGCCATCTCGGAGGGGCTCTCGACGGTCGCGGAGTTCGGGCCTTCCGCGCTCGTCGTGGCGCTCGGCTTCGACGCCTCCGAGCATGATCCCATCGGCGCGTTCAAGGTCACGACCGAGGGGTTCGCCCGAGCCGCCCGGCTCATCGCGGCCGCGCACCCCCTGACGGTGCTCGTGCAGGAGGGCGGCTATCTCTGCGAGGCGCTGCCGCAAAATCTTGTGGCGTTCCTCGGCGCGTTCGAGGCGTCTCGGTAGAGGCGGCTCGACCGTGATGGCGGCTCAGCTTAAGATCGCCGCCGCGTGAGACGAGGAACGGATGACGGGTGAGCGGGAGGCCCCGCGCGTAGCGGTCGTCGGGGCGGGCCGCTGGGGACGCAACCACGTGCGCAACCACGCCGAGATCGGCTCGCTGGCAGCCGTCGTGGACCGCGACCCGGCTGTCGCGGCGGAGCTCGCCGCGCGCTTCGGCGTGCCCGCGCTCTCCTTCGACGACGCGCTCGCCGCGCCCGGGATCGACGCGATGGTGTTCGCGCTGCCGCCCTCCCGCAACATGGCGATGGGGATACGCGCGCTCGAAGCCGGCAAGCACCTCTTCGTCGAGAAGCCGCTCGCCCTCTCCGCGCGGGACGGCGAGGCGCTCTGCCGGGCGGCCGAGCGGCTCGACCGCCGGCTGATGGTCGGCCACATCCTGCAGTACCACCCGGCCTTCCGGGCGCTGGCCAGCCTCGCCGGGGAAGGGGTGCTCGGAGGGCTGCTATCCGTCGTGTCGACGCGCTACGACCTCGGCCGCATCCGCCGGGAGGAGGACGCGATGTGGGCGCTCGGCACCCACGACGTCTCGATGGTGCTGGCGCTGGCCGGGGCCGAGCCCGACCGGATCGCGGCGTCCGGCGGTTATCACACGCACCCGGCGATCGCGGACGCGACGCAGCTGGAACTCGGCTTCCCGGGCGGCCTGCGCGCCGAGATCCGCTCGTCCTGGCTGCATCCCGTGAAGGAGCAGCGGCTCGTCGTCGTGGGGACGCGCGCCATGGCGGTGTTCGACGATCGCGAGCCGTGGGCGACGAAGCTCGTCCTGCACCGCTACGCGCTGGACGACGGGGAGGCGCCGGCCGTGAGCCGGTCCGAGCCGAAGCCCGTATCGCTGGAAGAGGGCGAGCCCTTGCGGCTCGAATGTCTGCACTTCCTCGATTGCGTGCGCTTGGGCGCGACCCCGCGCACGGACGGACGGGAGGGCTTGCGGGTGCTGTCCGTGTTGCAGCGTGCGAGCGCGGCGCTGGCGCAGCACCGCTCGGCCGCGGCCGCATGAGCCGCGTCGCGCAGATCGCGCTCTTCCGGGATGCGGGGACGGACCTCTCGCATCTGGAGACGCGGGTGCGCTGGCGGCACTTCGACGAGGACGAGGTGCTGCTCGATTTCGACGAGGCCTCGACGGACGTCTACTTCCTGGTCGCGGGCGACGTGAGGGTGCTGATCCGGACCCGCTCCGGCCGGGAGGTGATCCTGGGCGAGATGCGAGCGGGCGCGATCTTCGGCGAGCTCTCAGCGCTCGACGGCGTCACGCGCTCCGCGAACGTCGCGGGGCTCTCGCGCGGCGAGGTCTGCGTGATGAGCTCGGCCGTGTTCCGCGAGGTGCTCTTCGCGACGCCGGCCGTGGCCGACCGCGTGTTCCGCACCCTGACCCGCCGCGTGCGCGAACTCGATGCACGGCTGATGGAACAGGCGGTGCTGGACCTGCGCCACCGGCTCTACGCGGAGCTGCTGCGGCTCTCGATCCCGCGCTCCGGCCACCCCGAGCAGCGCGTCGTGACCCCGCTTCCTTTTCATCACGTGCTGGCCGCGAAGATCACCTGCCGACGTGAGCAGGTGACGCGCGAGTTCACGGCATTGGAGCACGAGGGCCTGATCGAGCGCACCCGTGGGGCTCTCGTGCTCACCCGCCCGGAGCTGCTGCAATCGCGCCTCGCGGCGGCGCTGCGGGAGGACGAGTGAGGCGCGACGTCTGACCCCGACCGTGGCTCAACTGCGCCCGACGCTGTAGGCCGCCATGAACATTCGCACGGCTGCATCGACGGTGCGCGTGATCTCGTGGTTCTCGATCCGTTCGGCCGTCGCGAACAGCAGGCGCTTGAACGCCCCGGACGAGCACATGCCGAAGAACTGCTCCGCGGCGATCGTGGTGTCGTCGATGGCGAGCCGTCCCGTCGCGACCTGCCGGTCGAGGTAGGCTTGCAGGCGGTCCGCCCCGTATTGCGGTCCAGCCTCGTAGAACGACCGTCCGAAGCGCGGGAAGCGGTCCGACGCGCCGATCACCATGCGCACCGACGAGATGTGATCCGGCGTGACCATCGCGGCGAGGAAGGTCCGGCCGAGCCCCGTGAGCGCGGCCGCGATGTCCGGGTCGTTCTCGTCGAGGCTGAACAGCGCTTCCGCGAGCCCGCACCTCTCCGACAGCGTCAGTGCCTCGAACAGCGCCTCCTTCGAGTCGAAGTAGACGTAGAGCGTGCCCTTCGACACGCCGGCCGCCTTCGCGATCTCGCCCATGCTGGCGGCGTCGAACCCGGAGGCCAGGAACACGCGGCGTGCGCCTTCCAGGATCTGGCGCCGCTTTGCCGTGTCGCCGGGCGTCGCGGCGGCGTTCGTCTCGGCCATCCTGTCGCCGGGCTCCAGAACCGTCGCGCTCATCCGAACCGCCCCTATCGAGCCCGAGATTGACCGAACCGTTCGGTCAATCTATATGTCCGCCGCACCGCCGGGTGTCAATCGGCGGCTCGACGACGTGGAGCGGACGGAGATGGCGGCTCGCAACGATCTTTCGGCGCCGGCCACGCAGCCCGCAGCCCGCGACGCGT
>CAHJXE010000208.1 GCA_903644085.1 Hyphomicrobiales bacterium | reverse complement strand
GGCTCCGTGATCGGCCACCTCCTCGACGCCACCGACGAGGAGACGGGCGAGCCGCTGAACGACGAGGCGCTGCGCAACGAGGCCGCGGTGATCTTCATGGCGGGACACGAAACGACCGCGAACACGCTCGCCTGGGCGTGGTACCTCGTGTCCCAGACGCCGGACGTGGAGGCGCGCCTGCATGCGGAATGTGACCAGGTGCTGGGCGGCCGCCCGCCCTCGCTCGCCGACATGCCGCGCCTCGTCTACGCGCGCGCCGTCATCGAGGAGACCCTGCGCCTTTACCCGCCCGTGCCGATCCTGGCGCGCGAGACCCTGGAGGACGAGACCATCCGCGAGCGCCGCGTGCCGAAGGGCTCTCTCGTCATGGTGGTGCCCTGGCTCATCCACCGGCACCAGTATCTCTGGGACGAGCCCGACAACTTCACGCCCGAGCGCTTCCTGCCGGGCGGCTCGGCGACGCGCTCCAAGTTCTCCTACGTGCCGTTCTCGATCGGCCCGCGGATCTGCGCCGGCCTCTCTTTCGGGATCACGGAATCCGTGCTGTCGCTGGCGACGCTCGCGCAATCCTTCGCGCTGCGGCTGCGGCCGGGGCACGACGTGCAGCCGATCGCCCGGCTGACGCTGAGGCCGGGCGACGAACTTCCCATGACATTGCATCGGCGCGCGCCAGCCTCCCATGCGGCGGCCCCACCCGCGACGGTCGCGGGGTGCCCGCATCTGCCGGGCGGCGTCTCCGCCTAAAGACGGTCGCGGCCCGCCGCCACGGCTCTGGACAGCCGGTGGTCCGGCATCCGATGATCGACGCGAACGGATCGTCAGCATCCGGCACGGTTATCGGGAGAGCGTCCATGGTTGTCAGCCGCAGGGTGTTCACGGCTGGTCTGGCGGCGGGCGTCGCGGCGCCGGCGCTCATCGGCCGCGCGGGCGCGCAGGGCGCGACCGTGAAGATCGGCATGGTGGTGCCCGTGACGGGAGCGGCGGCCGAATCCGGCAGCTTCGCACAGACCGGCGCCCGCATCGCGCTGGAGCAGGTCAACAAGGCGGGCGGCGTGCTGGGCAAGCCGCTCGAACTCGTGACCGAGGACGACCAGACGACCAACCCCGGCGCCGTGCTCGCCTTCTCCAAACTCGCGAGCCAGCCCGACATCGTGGCGTTCCTGGGCTCGATCCGCTCGACCCAGATGCACGCCATGGCGCCCGAGATGATGAAGATCGGCAAACCGGTCGGCTTCGGGGGAACCGATCCCGGCCTCACCAAGCTCGGTAACCCTTGGCTCTTCCGCTTCCGGCCGAACGATTCCTACTCGGGCAAGGTCATCGCGCAGTACGGCGCGCAGACGCTCGGCAAGAAGAAATGGGCGATCGTCCACTCGACTGATGCCTTCGGGACGGCCGGCGCGAAGGCCCTCACCGAGGCGCTCCCGGACAACGGCTCGACGCTGGCGCTCGACCAGGGCTACGCGAACCAGAGCCAGGATTTCACGCCCGTCGTGCTCGCGGTGCGCCAGTCCGGGGCCGAGATCCTGGGCACCTATTTCACGTTCGAGACCGATCTCGGCATCTTCGCGCGCCAGCTTCGCCAACTCGGCGTGACCGTCCCCTGGGTCGGCTCGCCGTCGATCGTGAACCTGTCGGCCCTAAAGCTCGCCGGCCCCGCGCTCTTCAACACGTTCGGGGTCGCGGATTACGCGGAGGATTCGAGCGACGCCTCCAAGACCTTCGCCAAGGCCTATCGAGAGGTCCGCAAGGTCGCGCCCGACAACCAGTCCTCCTGGACCTACGACGCCGTGACCGTTCTCGCGATGGCGATGAATAAGGCCGGCACCACCGAGCCCGGCAAGGTGCGGGACGCGATGCTCACCATCCGCGGCCACAAGGGCGCCGAGGGCGAGTATAATTTCGACCGGAACGGTGACGGCCTGCACGGCTACAACATCGTCAAGAACGAGAAGGGCGACATCAAGTTCGACAAGCGGATCGACTTTACGCCGCAGCTCGGGTGAGCGGGCGGTGATGTCGTGCGTGCTTCGAGGCTCGACGTCCGGCTTCGCCGGACGGTGGAGCACCTCAGCATGAGGAACATTGGTGCAGATCCTCACGTCCTCATCCTGAGGTGCCGACCGAAGGTCGGCCTCGAAGGACGCGGTACGTCGATACAGGCGCCCTGATGGATCTCGCCCTCCAGCTCCTCTTCACCGGGATCGGCATCGGGTCGGTTTACGCGCTCGTCGCGCTCGGCTTCGTGCTGATATTCCGGGCGACGAACGTCGTGAACTTCGCACAGGGCGAGTTCTCGATGGTGGCGGCCTTCCTGATGATCGTCTTCTCGGTCAAGCTGGAGCTGCCCTACTGGCTCGCCTTCCTGATCTCGCTCGGCGGGATGGCGCTGCTCGGCGCGCTGTTCAACCTTGCAGTGTACTACCCGCTACGCCACCGCACCTACCTGCCGGTCATCATCTCGACGATCGGGGCCTCGATCTTCATCGCGAACACGGTACTCGCGATCCACGGGCCGGAGCCCGAGGTGATGTCGGGCTGGTTCGAGACGCCGGGCTTCCTCGTCGGTCCGGTCTATCTCGACAGCCAGTACCTCCTCATCATCGCGGTGACGGCCGCGCTCGTCGCGCTGCAATACTGGTTCTTCGAGCACACGCTGCTCGGCAAGAAGCTCCAGGCGACCTCGCAGGACAAGGAGATGGCGGCTTTGCTCGGCATTCCGGTCGCCGCCATGATCATGATCACCTTCGTGTACTCGGCGGTGATTGGGGGCATCGCGGGGATCCTGGTCGCGCCCGTCCTGTTCGTGTCGATCAGCATGGGCTCGACGATCGCCCTCAAGGCCTTTGCGGCGACCATCATCGGCGGGTTCGGGGACGTCACGGGGGCGATCATCGGCGGGCTCGCGCTCGGCGTCATCGAGACCTTCGGGGCCGCCTACATCTCGGTCCCCTACAAGGACGGGTTCGCGTTCCTGGTGCTCGTCCTGTTCCTCGTCTTCCGCCCGCAGGGGATCTTCGGCGAGCGCGTGGCGGAGAAGGCATGAGCACGACGATCGCGGCCGCCGCCCCGGTCCGGCCGCAACTGCGCTGGGGCGTCGCGGGCTATGCGGTGCTCGTCGTGGCGGCGATCGCCGTCGCGATCATGGCCCCGAAGACGGGCTACGTCCTCAACATCTCGCTCCAGGCCACCACCTACGCGGTCGCGGTATTGGGCCTCACGGTGGTGCTCGGGCTCTGCGGCCAGATCAACCTCGCGCAGGCGGCGTTCTTCGGGCTCGGCGCCTACGCGGTCGGGATCGGGCAGACGAGCTGGGGGCTGAACTTCTGGGTCTGCCTCGTGCTCGGCATGGGGCTCGCGGCGCTGTTCGGGGCGGTCCTCGGCGCATCGACGCTCCGGCTCGGCGGGCACTACCTCGCCATGGTGACGATCTCCTTCCAGCAGATCCTGACCCTCGTCCTCATCAACTGGATCCCGGTCACGCGAGGGCCGGACGGCGTGCCGAGTATCCCGCGCCCGGCCATGTTCACCGACGGCAGTTCGTACCTCGCGCTCTGCATCGCGGTCCTGGCGTTCGCGGGCTATCTCGTCTGGCGGCTGCGCGACACGCGGCTCGGCCGCGCCATGCGGGCGGTGCGTGACAACGAGCTCGCGGCTGGCGTCGCGGGCATCGACGTGTACCGCACCAAGGTCACGGCCTTCGCGATCTCGTCCATCCTCGGCGGGCTCGGCGGCGGGCTGTTCGCGGGCGGCTTCGCGTATGTGAGCCCGGACCAGTTCTCCTTCGCGGAATCGATCGTGTTCCTCACGATGACGCTGCTCGGCGGCGTTTCCTCACCGATCGGGGCGGCGATCGGCACGGGGCTCCTGATCCTGATCCCGGAATGGCTGCGCTTCCTGAAGAGCGTGCCGGGTCTGTATCTCGCGATCTACGGCGCGGCCGTCGTGCTGATCGTGCTCTTCATGCCGGACGGCATCTGGGGCTTCGTGCGCGGCCATCTCGACCGGTTCAAGCGGGCCGCGCCCATCATAACCTCGACCGCCGCGCTGCAACTCGCGGGCGGCGGCGCCGGGACCGAGACGGTGCTGGAGGTGCGCCGGCTCTCCAAGCACTTCGGTGGGCTGAAGGCGGTGGACGAGGTCGACTTCGTGGTGCGCCGCGGCGGCGTCCACGCGCTGATCGGACCGAACGGCTCGGGCAAGACCACGACGTTGAACGTCCTGTCCGGGCTCTACCGCGCGACCGGCGGCAAGATCTTCCTCGACGGTCGCGACGTGACCGGCCTGCCACCCCACGCACGCACGGTCGCGGGGCTAGGCCGGACCTTCCAGAACATCCGCCTGTGGAAGAGCATGACGGCGCTCGAGAACGTCACCGTGGGAGCTGAACGCCCCGGCAGCTCGGTCTCCGACGCAGACGCCGTCCTGGCGCGCGCGCGCGCGGCCCTCGCCTTCGTGGGCCTGGAGGCGCGCGCCGACGAGGTGGTGGCGGGCTTCTCCTACGGCCACCAGCGCGCGGTCGAGATCGCGCGGGCACTGGCGGGCGACCCGGCGCTGCTCCTCCTCGACGAGCCGGGCGCCGGCCTGAACTCGAGCGAGAAGGTCGAGCTGCGCGATCTCCTGCGCCGCATCTCGGCGCGCGGCCTCACCATCATGATCATCGACCACGACATGACGCTCGTGACCGAGGTCGCCCAGCACATCACGGTCCTCAATTTCGGACGGCGGATCGCGGACGGCACGGCGGCCGACGTGCTGGCGCACCCAGACGTGGTCGCGGCCTATCTCGGGGCGCCCGATGCCGCTGCTTGAGCTGCGCGACCTCTCCGTCCTCTACGGCGGCGTCGAGGCCGTCCGCGGCGTCTCGCTCAAGGTGGAGGCCGGGGAGGTCGTGACGCTGCTCGGCTCCAACGGGGCCGGCAAGTCGACGACGCTCCGCGCCATCTCGGGACTGGTGAAGCCCGCATCCGGGGACATCCTGTTCGACGGGCGCTCGATCGCCGCGGAGAGGCCGGAATCGATCGTGCGGCGCGGCATCGCGCACGTGCCGGAGGGACGGCGCGTCTTCCCGGGCCTGTCGGTGCGCGAGAACATCATGCTCGGTGCGTCCAACCGCACCGGGCTCTCGAAGTCGCAGATCGCCGCCGAGGCGGACGAGATGTTCGACCTCTTCCCCGACATCCGCCGCTTCGCGGGCTCGCTCGGCTGGACGTTGTCCGGCGGCCAGCAGCAGATGGTGGCGGTCGCGCGCGGGCTCATGGCGAAGCCGCGCCTCCTCCTCCTCGACGAACCGTCGCTCGGGCTCGCGCCCGTGATCGTGCAGGCCGTCTTCGCCATCGTGGCGGAGATCCGGCGGCGCGGCACAACGGTGCTCCTCGTCGAACAGAACGCCCGGATGGGCCTGTCGGTCGCGGATCGCGGCTACGTGCTGGAGACGGGGCGCCTCGTCCTGTCCGGCTCGCCGGCCGAGCTCTGGTCGAACGAAGAGATCCGCGCCGCCTATCTCGGCGGGCGCACCGCGGCCTGAGCCGCCTCAGCGGTTCGGCTTGTTGTCCGGTGAGGGGAGGTGGCGCAGGTAGGTGCGCTCGCGCTCGTCGCGTCGGCGTATCTCCTCCTCGTAGGCCTGCCGCGCCTCGTCCGACACCGCGACGCTCTTGCCCTTGGAGGAGGCGCGCTTCGGCTGCTTCTTGAATTGGGTCGAGGACTCGATCGCCGCGACCTGGGCACGATCACGCTCCATGCGTTGCGCCTTCAGCGCGGCGGAGCGCTCGTCGACGGATTTCGCACGCGCCGCCATGTCGTCCTTGGCGACTGCGTCGTTGGGGCGGGCCCCTGGTTTCGTCTGCTCGCGTGATTGCGCACGCTCGCGCGCCTTCTCGAACATGTCACGCAAATCCGGCATCCTTGTCCGGCGGGTATCTTCCGGCACGTCGCGGCAGAGACCCGCACGAT
>CAHJXE010000207.1 GCA_903644085.1 Hyphomicrobiales bacterium | reverse complement strand
CCAGGCGGCACGATGCCGCGCTACGCGGGGACGCCCGGCGGGCCGGCCGTGGTCCCGCCCGGCCAGCGCCCGCCTCCCATCACCGCGCCACCGGTCTATCGCGGCTCATCGGGGTCCGGCGCGCCGATCGTGCTCCAGCCACGATTGTACGAGGGAGCCGATCTCGACTGAGCCGTCGCCGGAAACTCGGACATGTGGCCGGGAAACTATTGACGCCGCGCGACCGCTCTCGCATCAATCCGGGTCAGTGCCACGCCGGATCGCCACTACCATGCGCCGCCTTCTCGCCCTCGCCCTCGCGGGCTCTTGCCTCGCCGGGATCGCGGTCGCGCACGAGACCGTGCCGGCCGAGCAACGCATCATCCCGTATGTCGGTGGCGTGCCGCTCTGCGGCGACCCGTCGGTGCTCGCGCGGATCTCCACGAACTTCGCCGAGAAGGAGGCGAAGTTCTGGAACTCGAACCTGACGCTCGTCGAATACGCGAAGATCCAGCCGCTCGCCTGGCGTCCTTGGGGGCTGGAGGAGATTCCGCGCCGCTACTGCACCGCGACCGTGACGGCGTCGGACGGGCGGCATCACCGCATCGACTACTCGGTGCGCGAAGATCTCGACTTCATCGGCAACGGCTGGGGCGTCGAGTTCTGCGTGACGGACCTCGACCGCAACCTCGCCTACAGCCCCGCCTGCCGGATGGCGCGCCCATGAGGCTCGGCCGGGCGGTCCTGACGGCCGTCCTCGCGCTCTCATCCTTCGCGGCCGCCGCTCAGGAGCGGGGCGGCACGCCGGGCACGTTCGACTTCTACGTCCTCGCGTTGTCCTGGTCGCCGGAATACTGCGCAGGAATAGGGCAGGAGCGCGGCTCGCCGCAATGCGACCCGGCGCGCCATCTGCGCTTCGTCACCCACGGACTCTGGCCGCAGAACGAGCGCGGCTATCCGTCCTCCTGCGACAGCCGCGGGGCGCCGCCGGCCGCGATCGCCGAGACGGGCGACCTCTACCCGGACCAGGGCCTCGCCCAGCACGAGTGGCGTACTCACGGCACCTGTTCGGGCCTCGCGCCGGCCGCCTATTTCCGCACGGTGCGGGAGGCACGCGACAAGGTCGCGATCCCCGAGCCGCTGACGGATCTGTCGCGCGACGGCCAGACGACGGCTGCCTCCATCGAGCGCGCCTTCGGGGCCGTGAACCCGGGGCTGCGGCCCGAGATGATGTCCGTCACCTGCCGGCGCGGCGCGTTGCAGGAGGTCCGGATCTGCCTGGAGAAGGACCTGCGCGGCTTCCGGGCCTGCCCGGAGATCGACCGTCAGGCCTGCCGGTTCGGGCCAATCCGGGTCACGGCGCCGCGCTGACGATCGCTTATTCCTTGCCCGACACCTTGTCGGCGAAGAGCGCGATGGCGCGGGCGTAGTTCTCGGACTTGTTCCACTCGCGGATCGCCGCGAAGTTCGGCTCGCCGGGACCCCAGCCCGCCCCGCGCTGCCAACCGTGGCTCTTCAGGTAGTTCGCCGTGGAGGCCAGCACGTCGGGCGCCGAGTGGATCAGGTCCGCGTGACCGTCCCCGTCGAAATCGACCGCGTACTTGTCGTAGTTCGAGATCATGAACTGGGTCTGGCCGATCTCGCCCGCCCAGGCGCCGCGCAGCTGCGAGGGCGAGAGGTCGCCGCGCTGGATGACGCGGAGCGCCGAGAACAGCTCGTTCGTGAACCGCTCCGTGCGCCGGCAATCGTAGGCCAGCGTCGCGACCGAGCGCACGACCGAGAGGTTGCCCTGCACGGCCCCGAAATCCGTCTCCATCGCCCAGATCGCGACGAGCACCGGGCCCGGCACGCCGAAGCGCTGCTCGATCTGGCTGAACAGGGCGGCCCTGCTGCGGAGCTGCCCGGCGGCGCGCTGGACGCGCCCGGCCGTCACGCGGGTGCGGATGAAGGTTTCGAAGGGCGCGCGGAACGCGCCCTGGCCGCGGTCCTTGCGGAGTACCGCGGGATCCAGCGTCACGCCTTCCAGCCCGGAATCGACGGCGCGGGCCGAGATGCCCTGTGCGACCGCCTCCTGGCGGATGTCGCCGAGCCATTTCTCGAACCCTGCCGGGTCCCGGCAAGTCGCGGCCTGCGCCGCCCCGAGCGACGTGAGAGCGAAGAGAGCCGCGAGCGCGGTCGAGCGTAGGGTGACGGAACGGGTCATGGCGGCGTCTCAACCTGTGATCTTCGCTCTCTGACCGACGCGGGACGCCGAGGCAAGCGAAGCCGTCTCGCTTGGTTGACGCCGTACCCGACTCAGCGCGCGAGGGCGCGCTTGAGCTCGTCCTTCGTCATCTTGGATCGGCCCGGGATCGCGCGCTTCGTCGCCTCGGCGTAGAGCGATGCGCGCGTGTCCGGTCCCTCCGCTTCGGCCTTCGCGGTCTCGCCGCTCCGCTCCTTCGCCTTGGTGCGCTTCAGGTTGCGCTTGTTCTCGGCCGGACTCTCCCGGTTCGTCGACCCGGCCTCGTGCAGCGCGATCGCGATCGCCTGCTTGGGACTCCTCACCTTGGGACCTTTCTCGCCGATCGTCAGCTCGCCATGCTTGAACTCGTGCATGACGCGCTCGACCGTCTCCTTCTGGGCCGGCGTCTGGTGAGCCATAGCTGCCTCCTCTGCTGCCTGCTGGCGTCGGCGAAGCCCCGGTGTCATACGGCTCGCCCGCCGCCCCAACGCCGTGGGCGCCGTCCCCGATCCCGCGCCCGGAGTCCCCGTGCATCGTCAGCTGACCGGCCGCGTCGTGGTCGCGACCCATAATCCCGGCAAGCTCTCCGAAATGCGCGAGCTCCTCGCGCCGTTCGGCATCGAGGCCGTGTCGGCCGGCGAACTCGGGCTGCCCGAGCCCGAGGAGACGGGCACCATGTTCGCCGAGAACGCCGCCATCAAGGCGCATGCGGCGGCGCGTGCCGCCGGGCTGCCGGCGCTGGCGGACGATTCCGGCCTCTGCGTCGTGGCGCTCGACGGGGCGCCCGGCCTGTTCTCCGCCCGCTGGGCCGGCCCGGCGAAGGACTTCGCGGCCGCGATGGCGCGCATCGAGCAGGAGGCCGCGCGGCGCGGTGAGGACCGCCGCGCCCATTTCGTGTCCGCGCTCGTGCTCGCCTGGCCGGATCAACACGACGAGCTGTTCGAGGGCCGTGTGCACGGCACGCTGGTCTGGCCGCCGCGCGGAACGGAAGGCTTCGGCTACGATCCGATGTTCCGGCCCGAGGGCGGCGACCTCACGTTCGGAGAGATGTCGGCGCAGGCGAAGCACGGCATCGACTGGTCGGCCGCCGACCCGCAACCCCTCTCGCACCGGGCGCGCGCGTTCCTGGCGCTGTCGCGCGCCTGCCTCACGCCCCTCGCAGCAGGTCGTCGAGATCGAGCCGGCGCGTGAACATGGCGAGCGTGCCGTCGGGCGAGACGGGCCAGGCCTCGCGCGGCCGGTCCCAGTAGAGCTCGACGCCGTTCCGGTCGGGGTCGCTGAGGTAGAGCGCCTCGCTGACGCCATGGTCGGACGCGCCGTCGAGCGCGACCCCGGCCGCCATCAGACGTCTCAGGGCGTCCGCGAGCAGCGCCCGGGTCGGGTAGAGGATCGCCGTGTGGAAGAGCCCCGTCGAGCCCGGAGGCGGCGGGCTGCCGCCCAGGCTCTCCCAGGTGTTGAGGCCGATATGATGGTGGTAACCCCCGGCCGACACGAAGGCCGCCTGCCCGCCGTAACGCTGGATGACCTCGAAGCCGAGCACGCCGCAGTAGAAGCCGAGCGCGCGATCGAGATCCGCGACCTTGAGGTGGACGTGCCCGATGCGCACGCCGGGATCGATCGGGCGCGCCTGCGGGGTCATCGGCCTCAACGGATCGGGCATCGTTCATCCTTTCGGTCAGGCCGGGGCGCAGGGACGCAACCGACGGTCAAGCTTGCGCGTTATGTTCGAAATAAGGAGACGACCATGAGACCGCATAAAGCCGTCCTGGCATTCGGCCTGTTCATCGCAGCAACACCTGCCTTCGCTCAGGGGGCCGCCCCGAGCTCCGGGCTCGCCCCTGCCTCGCCGATGGCGCCTGCGACGCCCCCCGCCGGATCGGTCGGCAGCACCGTTAACGGCGCCGCCCCGGACAAGACCGGCTCGACCACCGCCATCGGCCAGACGAAGCCCCCGGGCGATCCGATCGGCGAGCGGCTCGGGACACGGCCGGACCTGGAGGCCAAGTCGAAGGACCTCGACCAGAAGATCAACAAGGGTATCTGCGTCGGCTGCAAGTGACGGCGCGCCGGCGTCCCGGGGCCGAGTAGCGGAATCCGGGACGCCAGCTTCGAGCGGTGCCGCACGGCGCTCAAGTCGCCAGCATGCGGGCAACAGCGTCGCAATAGACCTCGGCGCCGAGCGCGATATCGGCGTCGGACGTGTTCTCGGTCCAGTGGTGGCTGATGCCGCCAATCGACGGCACGAACATCATCGATGACGGCATGACGCGGGCGAGGTATTGCGCGTCGTGACCTGCGCCGCTGGGCATGCGGAGCGACAAACCGGGCGCCTTGGCGGCCACCGCAGCCTCCACCGCGTCCTGCAGGGCCTCGTCCATCAGGGCGGGCCGGCTCTGCCCCATGACCTCGATCGCGATCGGGCAGCGCCCGTCGCGGTTCGCGACCTCGACCAGAGCGTGGAGCTCGGCCTGCATGCGGTCCAGCACCGCCGGGTCGGCGTCGCGCAGCTGGAACAGCATCTCGGCCCGGCCCGGGATGATGCTGGCGGCGCCGGGCTCCAGCGTGATGCGGCCCGTCGTCCAGACGCTGCGCGGCCCCGCGACGTCCGGGAAGCGCCGGTCGACCTCGCCCAAGAGCCGCACCAGCGCGAGGCCGGCGTCGCGGCGGCGCGTCATCGAGGTCGTGCCGGCGTGGTTCTGCTCGCCGCTGGCGGTGATGCGATACTGCCAGATCGCCACGATGGCGGTCACGACCCCGATCTTCAGGTCCTGGCTCTCCAGCGTGTCGCCCTGCTCGATATGCGCCTCGAGATAAGCCTTGTGCCGCCCCGGCTCGAAGGCGATGCGCGGTTCTTGTCCGAGGCCGACGCGCTCCAAAGCCGTCCGGAGAGGCGTGCCGTCGTAACGGTTCGCGAGGCGGTCGATCTCGTCCTCGGGCAGCGCCCCCACGAAGGAGCGCGACCCGATGAAGGAGCCGAAATGCCCTTCCTCGTCGCACCAGGCCGCGACGTCGACCCCGCCCCCGAGAGCGCGCGCGGCTTCGAGCCCGTAGATGCAGCCGAGCGGCCCGTCGAGCCAGCCCGCATGATTCTGGCTCTCGAGATGAGAGCCCGTCAGGATGGTCGGGCCGGAGCCGGGCGCGCGGCCGAACACGCTGCCGATGCCGTCGATGCGGGCTTCGAGCCCCGCCTCCTCCAGCTTGCCGACGAACCAGCGCCGCGCCGCCATGTCGACCTCGGAGAAGGTTGGGCGGTGCACGCCCGTCTTGTAGGCACCGAAGGTCGCGAGCTCGCGAAGGTCCCGCAGCACGCGAACCGGGTCAACACCTGACATCGTGACTCTCCCGGACGCCCAGATGCCGACGAAGGTGCGAGACGGCCGGCCGTCTTTCGCCATACCGGGGGCCGCCGATCTTTGCTAGATCACGCGGGAGAGAGAGGCACGCCCTCCGGCGAGACACGAGGAAACGCGATGGAGCACGGTTCGCACGAGAGGACGTCGTTTCCCGTCCCAGCCGAGTGGGCCGCGCGCGCCCACGTGGACGAGACGCGTTACGCGGCGATGTACGAGGCCTCGATCCGCGATCTCGAGGCGTTCTGGTTCGAGCACGGCCACCGCATCGACTGGTTCACGCCGTATACCTGCGTGAAGAACACGAGCTTCGGCGGCCCGGGCACTTCGGGCGAGGTGTCGATCCGCTGGTTCGAGGACGGCGTCACCAACGTCGCGCATAACTGCGTCGTCCGGCACCTCTCAGGCCGCGGCG
>CAHJXE010000206.1 GCA_903644085.1 Hyphomicrobiales bacterium | reverse complement strand
CTCGACCGTGTCGCGCAGAAACCTGTAGGCGGCGTCGGGTCCCGCGCCGAGCTGTCCCGACACGCCGCGCAATTCCACGGCCTGGGCGGAGGCGGCGAGCTCGATCGCCACGAGGTAGCGCAGCCGTGTCACGATCGCGTCCGTCTTCGCGATCACGCTCGGAGCCATCGAGGCATGATCTTCGACGCCGTCCGCCACGGCCATCGGGGCGAGTGAGATCGGCATCGCCAAATGGCGGATCTCGGCCTCGAGCGCGGAGACGGTCTTCTGCACGGTCGCGAAACCGGTTCGGTTCTGGGTGCGTGGCGTGAGGAAGCGCGGCAGGTCCGTCAGTCCCGACGACATGATCTTCATGATGCGGTGCGCGGTCGCGGTCGCGCACTGCGCCATCGCCTGCCCGAGCCTCTCCCAAGACAGGCTGAAGGCCGTGAGATCGAAGTTGCCTTGCGACAGGATCAGACCGGCCTCGGCCAGGACCACCGGGTTGTCGCCCGAGGAGGAGAGTTCGATCTCGGTCGCCAGCCGCGCCTCGTCGAGCGCGTGCCGGAGCGCCCCCCAGATCTGCGGCACGCAGCGATAGCTCAACGGGTCCTGCAGGCGACGTGCCGCGCCTTCCCGCAGGAGCGCGCTCCCGGTCATCAGAATGCGGATCCGCGTGGCGATCGCCTGTTGGCCAAAGGCGGGGCGAGCCGCCATCGAGCGGTCGTCGAAGGCGCCCATATTGGCCCTGAATGCCTCGTAGTTCAGGCAGATCGTCGACAGCGACCAACCGAGCAGCCGCTCGATATCCAGCACGCAGAGAGAGGCTCGTCCGGTCGACAGGCTGTTGCCGAGCACGATCGCGTGCCCGTCCTTCGGTCGAAGCCGAAGCGGTGACAGCCCGGCGCGTGCCAGCGCCTCGCCGGAGGGCATCACCTCGCCACCGAGTTCGCTCTGGCCGCCACCGAGCAGTGCCCGCCCGATGTGAGCCAGCGGCGCGAGATCGGCCGCCCCGATGGAGCCGAGGGACGGCACGACAGGATGGAAGCCCGCGTTCAGCGCCGCCACCAGCCCGTGGAAGACGCCGGGCGAGACGCCCGACCCGCCCGCGGCCATGCTGGCGACGCGGGCCGCCATCATCGCCCTGACGATCTCGCGCGATAGAGGAGCGCCGACGCCGACGGCGCGCGCGAGCGGAACACGCTGCTGGAAGGCCAGGAGATCGTCGGCCGCCAAGCGCGTATCGACCCCGGCGCCGAGACCCGTCGTGATGCCGTAGGCCGGAATATCCTGGCGCGCGTAATGCTCCACGATCGCGCTCGCCGCTTCGAGCCGCGCCTCGACCTCCGGGGCGATCTCAAGGCGGGCAGCATCCCGCGCGATCGCGCCGATCTCGGCGATCGTCGGGGCCGCGCCGGTCAGTCTGACGGCTGGAGCCGCGACCGTCACAGCGTCGCCGTTCCGCAATCGAGAACGGTCACGGCGCGCGGCGGCACCCGTCCCCTGAACCGGACCTCGCCATCGTCCTCGGACCAGATCTCGAATTCGAGAGCGTCGTTCGGAAAGACCGGCGCCGAGAACCGTGCGGCGATGGAACTGGGGCCTACCATCGTGTCGGGACGCAGCACCGCCGCGAGGGCGTAGGCCGCGTAGCCGAACGTGCAGAGCCCGTGCAGGATCGGCCGCGAGAAGCCGCCCGTAGCCGCCGCGGCAGGATCGAAGTGCAATGGATTGAGGTCGACGTTGAGGCGGTAGAGGAGAGCCGCCGTGTCGGGCCCCGCGATCCGCATCAGCGCGTCTGCCGGACGCTCCGGCACACGGGGCAGAGGCACCGGCCTTTCGCCGGTGGAACCGCAGCCTCCGTCCCCCAGACAAGCATTGGTCTGCACGATCGTGGCGACCGGGTCTTCCAATCCGACCGGCATCAGGATGCGCTCGAAGGACGCGAACGCACCCTGTCCCGCTCCCCTGTCGACGATCGAGAGCGGTCGCGAGCGGGACCTGATCGAAATGCCGATCGGCATGGGCACGTGGACGGTGAGGCGCTGCTCGGCATGGACGACGCGGCTCCAGTCGACGCCGGCCTGCTTCATCCATGGACCCGGATGAGCCACAACGTTGGCGAGCGTCGAGACTGGCACGGGTTCCCGGTCGTCGAGGTAGCGCAGGTGCGCGCGATCGAGCGGGTTTGAGCCGTAGCCGGTCGAGAGCGCTGAGAGCGCTGCCTTACGCGCAGAGATCGTCTGCGTGACGTCGGGCACGCGAAAGTCGGTGAACTCGACCGTCGGTATCATGAGGTCACCCGCGCGTCCGGTTTGCGGACGCCGCCGGCCAACCGGATGCCCCCGTCGACCGACAGGAGTTCGCCGGTGACGAACTCCGCGCCTTCGACCAGCCACAGCACGGCTCCGGCGACATCGTCAGGTGAGGCCACCCGCGCCAGCGGGGCCGTCTCCGAAAACCGCTTCGCGAGAGCCGCGTATGCCTCGGCCCCCAGCGTCTGCGGCATCCAGCGCGTATCGATGATCCCGGGACAGACGGCGTTCACGCGAACCGACGGGCCACAGGTTCGCGCCAGCCCCAAGGTCAGCGCGTTGAGCGCGCCCTTGGAGGCCGTATAGGCGAGCGAACTGCCACCGCCCGTGAACGCGACGTTGGACGAGACATTGACGATGGCGCCGCCATTGGCCTGGAGCGCCGGCATGACGGCGCGGCACATCTGGTAGGTGCCGACCACGTTGACCGAGAACACTCTCTGGAGATCGGCCGCCGTCAGGGTCTCGAGGTCAAAGGGATCGGAGCTCACGGTGACCGCCGCGTTGTTGACCAGCGCGTCGATCCGCCCCCACCGCTCGAGCGCGCGCGCCGTCAGCCGGCGACAGGCCGCATCCTCGGCGATGTCCGCCTGCACGATCTCGGTTTCCACGCCGAGCCGGCGGCAGACCTCCCCGGTCTCCTCGGCCTCGGCTCGGCTGCGGGTGTAGTTGATCACCACGTTCGCGCCGCGCCCGGCGAACTTCACCGCGCAGGCGGCTCCGACGCCCGTGGCCGACCCGGTGACGATCGCGACGGCTCCCTGAAGGTTCATGCCACGTCTTTCATCGCGCCCGGCGCGAAGAGCTTGAGGTCCATCGTTTTCAGGCTCTCCGCCACGCGGCAGCCCGGTGGCAGGCGGTCCAGCACGTGGGCGCGTACGTCGATGCCGGGCGCGACTTCAACCAGGGCGAGCCGCCCGTCCTGTACGTCGAACACGGCGCGCTCGGTGACGATCGTCTGCCGCTGGTGCGTCGGCGCGGCGGCAGGGTCCGAACTGACCTGCGCCACCGCTTCGACGATCTTGCACACGCGGCCGTCTGTCCGGATCTCGATCCCGCGTTCGTGGACCGCGATCTCGGCACCGCCGGCCGAGAAGGTGCCGACGTAGACGACGTGGCGCGCGGTCTGCGCGATGTTGGTGAAGCCGCCGACGCCGATGATCGTCGAGCCGAAGCGGCTGACATTGACTGCGCCACGGCAATCGACCTCCGCCATGCCGAGGAAAGCCATGTCGAGCCCCCCGCCGTCGTAGAAGTCGAATTGCGACGCCTGCGGGATGATCGCTGCCGGGTTGAGGGCCGCACCGAAGGACATTTCCTCGGCCGGCACGCCGCCGATCACGCCGGATTCGATCGTCACGGTATAACGATCGAAACACTCCTCCCCCGCGATGCGGCCGATCCCGGCCGGAATCCCGATCCCGAGATTGATCGTCGGATGGTCGAGAGTCAGCAGTTCGAGAAAGGCGCGTCGCTGCATGACCTTGTCGACACCGAGGCGCTGAGGCGGCAGGCCCTGCACGGGCGTCGTGATCTGTCCGGTATAGGCGGGGTTGTCCGTCTCGCCGAAGCTGACGCCATGTTGCGCCGAATCCTCGCAGATCACCACGTAGTCGACGAGATTGCCCGGAATGCGAACGTCGTTCGGCTTCAGAGAGCCTCGCCGTGCCACCCTCTTCACCTGGACGATCACGATGCCGCCGGAGTTGCGCGCCGCCTGCGCCATCGCGAGAAGATCGAGCGGAAAGGCTTCGTCTTCCGTCGTCACATGGCCGTCCTCGTCGGCCGTCGTTCCCCGGAGCAGGACACAGTCGAGCGGCAGCGCCGGATAGAGGAGCCAGTCCTGCCCTCTCAGCCGCACCCGCTCGACGAGGGATGCGGGTGTCGAGGCGTTCATCCGGCCTCCGGCATGAAGCGGGTCCATGAAGGAACCGAGCCCGATGCGGGTGACGACGCCAGGTTGGCCGGCGGCGATTGCCCGGTAAAGCTGCGCGATCACCCCTTGCGGCCAGCAATGAGCCTCGATCTTCTCCGCCAAGGCAAGCTCGGCCAGCCGCGGCGTGCCGCGCCAGCCTCCGGCGATCACCCGACGCACCAGTCCCTCGTGGCCGAAATGACCCATGCCGCGGGTCTTGCGGTCGCCCATGCTCGCGGCGAAGAGCAGGGTCAGATCGCGAGGGGAGGCGTCCCTCCGGAATCGCTCCTCGACCGCGGCCGTGATGGCCTCCGGGTGGCAGCAACCGCCGAAACCGGACGCGGCGACCGCCATTCCGTCCTGCAGGAGGCCGGCCGCCTCTGCGGCCGTGATCATGCGCATTGGTTCAGCATCCCGACGTTTGAAGGGTGGTCGCGTCGACCGGCCGGCTCATCTGCTCGGCCCCGATCCGTCGAGAATGGCGTCGCGGGTGACATGCCCGAGGGCCTCCCCGTTCTCGCCGCGGACGTTCAGGACACGAGCCCCCGAACCGATCAGCCGAGCCAAGGCGTCCCGCATGCTGGTGGAGGTCGCGACCTCGTCCGCGCCCGCGACGACGTCCGGACGTATGAGCGCCTCGACCGTTCTCAGGCCGAGCCGCTTCAGCGCCCGGTCCGGTCCGACGAAGGCCTGGACGAACCCGTCCACCGGCGCGCCCAGGATCTCGTCCGGGGTGCCGTACTGAACCAACCGCCCGTCGCGCATGATCGCGATGCGGTCGCCCATCTTGATGGCTTCGTCCAGGTCGTGTGTGACCATCACGACGGTCTTGCGCACGCGGCGCAGGATGTCCTTGAACTCGTCCTGCAGGCGCTCGCGCGCGATCGGATCGATCGCACCGAACGGCTCGTCCATCAGCATGACCGGAGGATCGCCCGCGAGCGCTCTCGCGACGCCGACCCGCTGCCGCTGGCCGCCGGACAGGCGCTGCGGCATCGTGGCCCGGAAGCGCGCGGGCTCCAGGCCGACGAGCGCCAGCAACTCGTCGATGCGGGCATCGGTGCGCGCGCGGCTCCAACCGAGCAGCCGGGGGACGGTCGCGATGTTCTCCGCGACGGTCTGGTGCGGGAACAGGCCGACCTGCTGGATCACGTAGCCGATGCGGCGGCGCAGCACGACGGGATCGAGACCCGTCACGTCCTGGTCCTCGAGGAAGATCCGCCCCTGCGTCGGCTCGACCATCCGGTTGATCATGCGAAGAGTGGTGGTCTTCCCGCAGCCGGACGGTCCGATCAGGGCGGTCGTCGTGCCCTCGGTCATCTCAATGTGCAGATCGTCGACGGACGGCTGTGCGGCGGTTCCGAACCGCTTGGTGATGCCGTCGAGGCGGATCACCGGATGTCCTCCGCGGCGAGCCGGCGGCGGAACATCCGGCGCTCGATCATGCCGAGGCCGAACTCGACCGTGAGCGCCAGCACGGCGATCGGGATGGCACCCGCCAGAAGCCGCTGAACGTCCATGATCGCGATCCCGGCCGTGATGAGATCGCCGAGCCCTCCGCCCCCGATGAAGGACGCGAGCGCCGCGCCCGCCACGACCTGGACGGCGGCCGTCCGGATGCCGGCGAAGATCGCGGGAGCCGCGAGGGGAATCTGGATGCGTCGCAGAACCTCTCCTCGCGTCATGCCGAGCCCGGTCGCGGCGTCCACGAGGTCGGCGTCGACTTCGCGCAGCCCGACATAGGCGTTGAGGAGGATCGGCGGCAG
>CAHJXE010000205.1 GCA_903644085.1 Hyphomicrobiales bacterium | reverse complement strand
CGCGTTCACCTCGGACTTATTCGAGGTGATCCAAGATATGGCCAAAGTCGTCGCAGACCAGCGTGCCCGGGGTGGAGGACGGGGCAAACCTGTTCTCTACGTCCTGATCGCGGCCCTGGTTCTTCTGGGAGTCTACATGGTGGTGCTGCTGAGCTGGAGCGGCATGACCTCGCCGACGAGCCCGCAGCAGGCCTCCTCGCAGCAGAGCAACAGTTCGGGCGCGAGTTCGTCGAACACGTCGAAGATCCCGGCGGACAACCCCGCCTATCCGTCCCAGGCCGAGCCGAAGACCGGGGCTCCAGGGACCACGCCCGCTCGCTGATCGCGACGCCAGTTTACGGCCGCAATCGAATGGGACACAGCCGGGCGTCGCGAGACACCCGGCTTTTTGTGTGAGGCCTCCCATCCCGGTTCTTCGTCCGCTCCTGCTCCTCCTCGCGCTGGTCTGCGCGCCCTGCCTGGGCCTTGCCCAATCCGCCCCGGAGGGCGCCGCCCCGGAAGTGCCTGCCGTCACGGTCGCGCCGAACGTGCGGGCGGCGTTGGAATCGGCGCATCTCGAGCTGGAGCAGTCCGAGGCCGCGCTGAAGCGCCCGAACCTGTCCGGCCCGGACCTCCAGGACCTGCGCGCCCGCATTGACCCGGTGGTGGAGCGCCTGCGCGGGCTGACGGCGGAGATCGACCCGCAGCTCGACGCCGCCAAGGCCCGCCTCGACCAACTCGGGCCGAAGCCCAAGGAGGGCGCGCCGTCCGAAGGTGCGGAGGTCGCGAGGGCGCGGGCCGACCGCGAGGCCACGGTGTCCGGTCTCGACGACAGCCAGAGGCTCGCGCGCGCCCTCCTGCTCCAGGCGGACCAGATCACGGCGCAGATCAGCGACCGGCGCCGCTCGGCCTTCGCGCGCGCGCTCTTCGAGCGCAGCTCGTCCTTGCTCAGCCCCGACCTCTGGCTGACGGTCGCGTCCTCCATGCCGCGCGACCTGCGGGCCTTGCGCATCGTGACGTCGGACGCGCTCGACCGGTTCGGGGGCCGCTCCTCGCCCGTGACGCTGACCCTGTTCGGGCTCGCGATCGGGCTCGCCATCGCGCTGCACATCGTGCGCCGCCACATCGCGCCGCGGGTCGTCCGGCGCTCGCGTCAGGCGGTCGAGGTCGGACGGCGGCGCAAGGTGCTGGCGGCGCTCGCGGTGCTCGCGGTCGACGCGCTCCCGGCCGCAGTCGGGGGCTTCGTCATCTACCAGCTCCTCGTCGCGGCGGACCTGATCGTCGCGCGGCTGATCCCGGTCGCGGCGGCACTCCTCATGGCAATCGCGTTCGTGGCCTTCACGCGCGGCGCGGCGGATGCCGTCCTGGCGCCGGGCCGCTCGGCGTGGCGGCTCATCTCCCTGTCGGACGCGGCCGCCGACTGGAGCGTGAACTTCCTCGTCGCCTTCGCGACCGTGGTGTCCGTCGGCAAGGTCATCGACGGCGTGAACGAGGCGATCGCCGCCGGGCTGTCGCTCAGCGTCGCGACGCGCGGCGTCGTGGCGCTGATCGCGGCCCTGATCCTGGCCGAGTTGCTGCGCCGGTTCGCCGGCAGCACGCCCCAGGCCGAGGAAGCGTGCCTCGGGCCCTATATCCCGACGGAGCCCGAGGTCGGGGGCCCGCTGCGCACCCTCGGCTGGGCGGCCGTCGCGGCGATCGTGCTGGCGGCGCTCGGCGGCTACGTGGCGTTCGCGTCCTTCCTGGTCGACCAAGTCGCCTGGATCGGGTCGCTCGCGGCGGTGCTCTTCGTGGCGGTCGCGGTCTGCGACGAGGTGATCGGCGAGTCGCTGGGCCAGGACACGCGGCTCTCGACCACGCTGCAATCCAACCTCGGCCTGCGCCGCCGCTCGCTCGAGCGTTTCGGGATCCTGGGCGCCGGGCTCGCGCGGGTCGTGCTGGTGCTGGCCGCGATTCTCTTGGCGCTCGCACCCTGGGGCATCGAATCGGGCGACGTCGCGTCGAACCTCAGGGCCGCGTTCTTCGGCTTCAAGGTCGGGGACGTCACGGTCTCGCTCTCCACCACGGTCGTGGCGATCGCGATCTTCGGGGCGATCGTGGGCGCGACCCGGATCGTGCAGCGCTGGCTCGACCGGCGATTCTTGCCCACGACCGACCTCGATGCCGGGCTCCAGAACTCGATCGTCACCGCGATCGGCTATCTCGGGTTCTTCGCGGCCGCGGCCTTCGCGTTCGGTTACCTGGGCCTCGGGCTCGACAAGATCGCGATCGTGGCGGGCGCGCTCTCCGTCGGTATCGGGTTCGGCCTGCAATCCATCGTGAACAACTTCGTGTCCGGGCTGATCCTGCTCTGGGAGCGGCCGATCCGGGTCGGCGACCTCGTGGTGATCGGCGACGGCGAGGGCTACGTTCGGCGCATCAGCGTGCGGGCGACCGAGATTGAGACCTTCGACCGGTCGAGCGTCATCATCCCGAACTCGAACCTCATCTCGGGGGTGGTCAAGAACCGCGTGCGCGGCGACCGGACCGGCCGGGTGATCCTGCCCATCCAGGTGCTGCGCAACCAAGACCCGGCGCGCGCGGCCGCGCTCCTCGTGGAGCACGCCTCGCGCCACCCCGACGTGCTGGCGGACCCCGTGCCGCGCGTCCTGTTCCGCAAGATCGGCGAGACCTGGCTCGACCTCGACCTCGTGTGCTTCGTCGACGACGTCACGAAGCAGGTTCGCGTCCAGAGCGACCTCAACTTCTCGATCTTCCGGACGCTCGTCGACGAGGGCATCCTGCCGCCGCTGGGGCCGGGCGCGATGAATATCGGGGGGCTCGATCAGGTGCAGGCCGCGCTCTCCGAGATCGCCCGAGCGCTGGCCGCGGGACGGGACGGGGCCGCTACGGCTTCAGCCCCATCGGCACGATCGGCTCCTCACGCATCAGCGTGACCGTCACGCGCCGGTTCGCCGCCAGATAGGGGTTGTCGGGGAACATGGGCTCGACGTCGGCCTTGCCGGCGATCAGCGCGAAGCGGTCGTCAGGCACGCCGTTCGACGCCAGGATCTCGCGCACCGTCGTGGCGCGCCCGGCCGACAGCTCCCAGGCCGGCCCTTCCGGCTTCTGCCCCGGCCGCATCGCGGCCGTATGACCCGTGACTGTGATGCGCTGGTTCAGCCGCCGCAGGGTCGGGGCGATCTGCACGAGGATGTCGCGGGCGCGGTCGAAGGGCTGCGTCGAGCCGATTCCGAACATCGAGCGGCCGTCCTGGTCGACGAGCGAGACGTTGAGCCCCTCCCGCGTGTCCTCGACGATGATGTTCTTCGACAGCTCCGCGATGTCCGGCATGTTCTGGAGCGCCTGACGCAGAGACGTCGCGGCCGCCGCGAAGCCGCGCCCTTTCTCGGCCATCTCGCCGTCGTCGTCGCCGTCCGGGGTCCCGGCGCGCGGCCTGTCGGACGCCTTGGTCGGATCGACGTTGCGGGCGCTCTTGATCTTGTCGCGCACGGGCACGCCGTCCTGCTCCATGATACCGGCGAACCGGCTCTCCTTGGAGGTGCCGAACGCGTCGCGCATGGAGCCCGCGACGAGCTGGAGCTTCTTCTGGTCCTGGGTCGAGTACGCGGCCACCATCACGAAGAAGCTCATGAGCAACGCCATGAGATCCGCGAAGGTCACGAACCAACCGTGACCGCCGTGCTCGCCGCCCTTTTTCTTGCGCGCCATTTGCCTGTCTCCCTTTGCCCGTCTCCGTCAGGCTTCGGCCAGGTCGGCGCGGGTGTGCTCGGGCAGGTAGGCGATCAGCATCTCGCGCACGATGGCGGGGCTCTTCGCGTCCCGAAGCATCAGGACGCCGTCGATGATGATGGTGCGCGACACGTCCTCCTCCTCCTTCTTGACGTGCAGCTTGTCGGCGATGGGCAAGCAGATCATGTTCGCGATCAGCGCCCCGTAGAGCGTCGCGAGGAGCGCGGTCGCCATGGCGGGACCGAGCTTGGAGGGGTCCGACATGTTGGCGAACATCGTCACCATGCCGAGAATGGTCCCGATCATGCCCCAGGCGGGCGCACAATCGCCGTAGGCGCGGTAGACCTTGGACCCCTCGTCCAGCCGCTGCAGGAAGAGGTCCCGGTCGGTCTCCATCGCGGTGCGGATGAAGTCCTTGTCGTATCCGTCCACGAGGTAGCGGATCCCCTGCGCCATGAAGGTATCAGGGATCTCGTAGGACTCGAGAGCCATCGGGCCCGACTTGCGCATCACGTCGGCGATCTTGGTCAGCTCCTCGATCAGTTCGCGCGGATGCATGGAACGGCCACCGAAGGCGAACTTCATCCCCATCGGGAGCCCGTGGAGGATCACCCCGAAGGGAAACCGGGTCAGCGTCGCCATGGTGGCACCGCCGAAGATCACGATGAGCGCGTGATCGCTCCAGTAATGGCCGAAATGACCGCCATCGAGCATGATGAGCGCGAAGAGGACGACGAATCCGCCGACCAGTCCGACGCCTGTCGCTATGTCCATGTCGTCCTCGTGGCGGGCATCCGGTCGCCCGACGCGACGCTGTCGCGCCTCACCGGACGCTAAGGTTCGCCCGCTGAAGGAAGCGTTAAGCTTAACCGTTCGGACATGCTGCGGTCCCGGGAATCGAAGGCGTCGTCCGACGAAGCACGTCCGAACACAGCGCGACATCTGCGCGGAACGATCATCTGGTCGCTCCCCCGCGACGTCGGACGAGTGTGACGCAGACCGGCAACACCTATCGACCGTTAACTGTCGTTAACTGTGGGCTGTCGCCTTCCAACTTGATCATCTAAGAATAAACTGTGAACGGCTTGAGCTGGAGACTCGGGTTGAGGAACATCGTGACTGGCCGCGCGCACATGACGTCTCCAACATCTCACCGAGATACCGGATTCGGGGCTGGTGCTACCGGCCGGACTGATCTGGCCGACGCGCCCGCGAGACCCGACTCGTGCTGAGGGACATCGACGGCGCGGCCGGGACGATCGATCTCGGCTCATCCGTCCTCGGCCGGGCCGAGACGCAGATCGACGCCCCTCAGGGCGGCGATGTCGTCGTGCTTGACGCGCACCTCCTCTTCCAAGGCGAATACGGCCGTGTCGGCTTCGACCTCGTCATCCGGGACGATGCCCACCGGCTGACGGTCCACGACTACTTCCGGCCCGGCCGGCATCCGAGCCTCGTCTCCGAAGAGGGTGCCTCGCTCTCCGGCGAGGTCGTGGAGGCGCTGGCGCTGTCCTCGCACGGGCCGCGCTACGCCCAGGCGGGCACTGCCCCGGCGGCCGCGACCATCGGCCGGGTCGAGACGGTCGGCGGCACCGCGAGCGTGCTCCGCAACGGGTCGGCGGTCGCGCTCAACGTCGGCGACCTCGTGTACCGGGGCGACGTCGTGCAGACGGGGGGCGGGTCGAGCCTCGGCATCACCTTCATCGACGGCACCGCGTTCAGCCTGCAATCGGGCGCCCGCATGGTGCTGAACGACATGGTCTACACGCCGGGCGGGACCGGCAACTCGGCACTGATCAGCCTCGTCCAGGGCTCGATCAGCTTCGTGGCCGGCCAAGTGGCGAAGACCGGCGACATGCGCGTCGACACGCCGGTCGCCACGATGGGCATCCGCGGCACGGCCGTGAACGTCGACATCTCGGCCGATAACGGCACGACGCGTTTCTCGGTCATGCGAGAGCCGGACGGGCGGGTCGGCTCCTACGTGCTCTACAGCAAGACCGATCCGAACGTGATCCTCGCGAACGTGTCGCAGGTCGATGTCGGGGTCGTCATCGCGGCGAACGGCACTGTCACGAGCTTCACCAAATCCCCGGGCGACCTCGGGGCCGAGCAGCTCATCGTCCAGTTCGTGTTCCAGCTCTTCAATGCCGGCCAGGCGAACCCGATCGGGGTCACGCCGGCCCCGACCCCGGCGCAGCCGCCGGGAGGTCCTCAGGGCGGGGGCGGCGGCGGATCCTCGACGGCGCCGGAGGGGACCACCGGCAATAGCGGCTCCTCCGGGCCGGCGAGCCCACCC
>CAHJXE010000204.1 GCA_903644085.1 Hyphomicrobiales bacterium | reverse complement strand
CGCCGACGAGCGCTTGACACCGCTCGCCATCGAACTCGGTGCAGCCTCGTCTGCGCGTGTCGCTCGCTTCAGTGTAGCCAGACAGGAGGCGGCAGAGTTGCGTGAACGGCTTGAAGCGATCCGAGTGTCGCCGCAGGAAGCCACGCGTGTCGGATTCCAGATCAATCAGGACGGTATCAGGCGCACAGCCTTCCAGCTGCTCGCCTATCCCGATGTCAGCTTGGCTCGGATCTCTGCCATCTGGCCAGAACTGGGCGCCGTCTCGCCGCGACTTGCCGACCGAATCGAGACAGACGCGCGCTATCACGTGTATCTCGATCGTCAGGCAGACGAGGCTCGTCTGGCGCAGCGTGACGATGCGGTCCGCCTGCCGACGAAGATCAACTTCGAGCACTTGGGAGGCCTCTCATCCGAGTTGCGTAGCAAGCTCGCCATCGTCCAGCCCGAGACTCTCGGTCAGGCATCTCGCATAGAGGGGATGACGCCGGCCGCTCTGACGCTGCTTGCAGGGCATGCCCGTCGACGAGCCGTCAACGGCTGATCATGTCCCTCAAGTCCGCGATCGAGGTTTCACGTGAAACGCGCGAACGCCTGGACATCTACCTGGCCGAACTGCGGCGCTGGCAGAGCATCAAGAATCTGGTCGGACCGAAAACTCTCGACGATGCCTGGAATCGTCATGTCGTCGATTCACTCCAGCTCGCTTCGCTGGCGCGAGGCGAAGTCTGGGCAGACCTCGGATCAGGCGCGGGTCTGCCCGGCATCGTGCTCGCCATCGCGCATCCCAACCTTCGTGTTCACCTCATCGAGAGCGATGGGCGACGCTGTGCCTTTCTACGACACATGGCACGGCTCCTCTCGCTGCCCGTCACGATCTGGAACGAGCGCATCGAGGTCGTCACCCGCCGTCTCCAGCCCGAGCCGAACGTCGTCGCGGCTCGGGCTGTCGCACGGTTGTCCGAACTCCTCGCCTACAGCGAAAACATGTTGAAAGCCGGCGCAATCGGCCTCTTTCCCAAGGGCCGAGACCATGAGGCGGAATTGACCGAAGCTCGTCGATCCTGGACATTCGATGCCGACATCATTCCGAGTCGGACCGATCCGGACGGGCGTATCCTCCGCATTCACCGCTTCGAAGGCCGCCGAGCAGCCGAGCCGAAATCGTCTTGATCAAGCCTTACGACACAATAGGCGGTATGACGTTGATCGATGCTCCGCAGCATCGCCAACCGCGCATTCTCGCACTCGCGAATCAGAAGGGCGGAGTCGGCAAGACGACGACCGCGATCAACCTAGGTACCGCCCTCGCGGCAATCGGTGAGCGCGTACTCATCCTCGACCTCGACCCTCAGGGAAATGCCTCGACGGGGCTCGGAATCGACAAGAAGCGCCGCAACCTGTCGACCTATCATCTGCTCGCGGGCGCCGCGACGCTCGCCGATGTCATCAAGTCGACGGTCGTTCCCGGGCTGTACGTCGCGCCCTCGACCATGGAGCTTCTGGGCGTCGAACTCGAGATCGCGCAGGAGCGTGACCGCGTGCAGAGGCTTAGGCGCGCGATCGTCGACGGCACGGCTGCAGCGGCCCAGGGTGAGCGTTTCGACTACGTGCTCATCGATTGTCCGCCTTCGCTGAACCTCATCACCATCAACGCTCTCGTGGCCTCGGATGCGGTACTCGTGCCATTGCAATGCGAATTTTTCGCGCTGGAAGGCTTGAGCCAACTCCTGAAAACTGTCGAGCAGGTGCGCAGCAACCTGAACGCACGGCTCACGATTCACGGCGTCGTGCTGACCATGTTCGATCCTCGCAACAATTTGGCAAATCAGGTCGTCGCCGACGTGCGTCAGTTCATGGGCGCGAAGGTCTACGATACGGTGATCCCGCGCAACGTCCGCGTCTCGGAAGCACCGTCCCACGGCAAGCCGGTCTTGCTCTACGATTTACGTTGCGCAGGCTCGCAGGCCTACCTGAAGCTCGCATCCGAAGTCATCCAGCGCGAGCGGGCACTCAGCGCGGCGGCCGCGTAAGAGAAAGATCGGACATGGCAGAGGATCCCGGCAGAGGCCGGCTCGGACGTGGGCTCGCTGCCCTGATCGGGGAGGCGGATGACGAGCCGGCCGGTGAGCGTGTACGGGCAGCCCGCCGCGTGCCGATCGAGTTCTTGCGGCGCAACCCGCGCAACCCGCGCACCTCTTTCGCCGAGTCGGAGCTGGACGATCTCGCGGGTTCGATCCGGGAACGCGGCATCATTCAGCCGATCATCGTTCGACCATTCACGAACTTGCCCGACGCGTTCGAGATCGTGGCGGGCGAGCGGCGCTGGAGAGCTGCACAACGTGCCGGTCTGCATGATGTGCCGGTGGTCGTCGTCGAAGCGGACGACAAGACGGCGCTGGAACTCGCGATTATAGAGAACGTCCAACGTAGTGACCTGAATGCACTTGACGAGGCAGCGGGCTACGAGCGGCTGGTCGTCGAGCACGGCTACTCCCAGACGGATCTCGCGACGGTGCTCGGTAAGAGCCGAAGTCATGTGGCGAACACGATCCGTCTCTTGAAGCTGCCTGCTTCCGTCCGCGACCGGCTCGGACAGGGAGAACTCTCGCCAGGCCACGCACGGGCGCTGCTCGGCATGCGCGATCCCGAGAGTCTGGCGGCGCGGATCGTGGAGCAAGGCCTCACGGTTCGGGACATCGAACGTCTGGCGCGGGACGAGAACGAAGTCGATCCGGCGGGCACGGAACCGCGACGTCGGTCGCCCCGCAACGTCGATGCGGATACGCGCGCGATCGAGACCTCGTTGCAGGACGCGCTCGGCCTCACGATCCGCATCGATGCCCGGGGAGCCGGCGGAGAGCTGAAGATCAGGTATCGCTCGCTCGAACAGCTCGACCTCATCTGCGAGAAGCTACGTGCTTCGGCAGCATGACGACACGTTCTGCTACCGTTAGCCGGTGAGTTTCGCTAGCCTGCTCGCACGGCGATCCGCATCAGCACGTCGGACGCGAGAGCCTCGGCCAGCCCGGCCGATTGCCGGGTCGCGAGCGAGGCCGTCTGCAACCTAGCTAGCACAATGGTCAGCCGCTCTGCGGTCCAGCGCTGCACCTGCCGGGCGATGCGCTCGCGGCGAGTGAAGCGCATGCCGCGCCACGTGCGCAAGGCCGCCTCGAGATCCTGCCCGTCATCGAGCCGTGCCCGCGCGGCGAGGAGGGACAGCGTATGGCGAAGCGCGATCGCCATGAGCGCCGCCGGGGCGGTACCTGCGGATGAGAGCCGGGCCAACCCCGCTTGGAGTTCCGGGAGGTCGCCCGCGAAAGCGGCGTCGATCGCGTCATCGACACTTGCGCCCGACACGTCGCTGACGACGGCCTCGACATCCTCGACACGGACCCGCTCGCGGCCGAGCGCGTAAAGCGCAAGCTTCTCGACCTCGCGGCGGGTCGCGAGCCGATCACCTCCGAGACCGTCGATCAGGATCTCCCGTGCGTCCGGATCGATCGCAAGCCCCTCCGCGCGCAGCATCTCTGTCACGAGGCTGCCGAGATCACGGGTCTCATCGGCGTAGCAGGGAAGCGCCAACGCCCGCGGGGACCGCTCGCAAGCCGTCCGAAGTGACGACGTCTTGGCGAGGTCGCCCGCCTCCACGACCACGAGCGTCTGCGAGAGCGCGACATCGAGGCAGGCCGTGACGGCGCCTGCGATCTGACGCGAGGTAGGGCGAACCCAGATCGCGCGCTTGTCGCCGAAGAGCCCGAAGGTGACCGCTTCCTCGACGAGCCGCGCCGGCTCGTCTGCGAGCGCGTCGCCGTCGAGCCGGATAAGCTGGAAGGCATCCTCCGGGTCGTCCACGAAGGCACGTGCAGCCGCCCGAGCGCGCTCGGAAACGAGACCGGTGTCAGGCCCATAGAAGAGGAGGAGCGTGACGTCGGCACGCCGATCCTTGACCGCCCGCTCGACCTGTCCCGCCCTGACGGCCGTCACGGGGTCGTGGCGAAATAGGCCGCGAGGCGTTGTTTAATGTCTTCGGAAATCTGCTGCCCGACCCGGATATCCGCGTCCCGCGCCGCGCGCACCGACGCGAAGCGCTGCTGATCACGATTGTAGGTGGCGGTCGCGCGCGAGGTGCCCGTCGTTAAGATCGTCTTGCCGTCGTTTGTGGTCAGCGTGTATTTGATCGTACCGTTCAGGATCGCGGCATCCGCCCGGCCGGATACGGTGTCGACAGAAGTCGGCTGCACGTTCTCGGCCGTCTCGATCTTCAGCTTGTAGAGCTTCTCGTGCGGCGTGCCGGACCCGTCCAGCGCGTAGACGAGTTCGCTCTGCACGTAGTGGCCGAGGCGCTCCTGGCCGATCGGGCTCGCGGGCATCTCGACCGAGATCGAGGCCAGCGCGTCGCGTAACGGCACCCCGGACGCCGTCGGTCCATAGAGCGGGCGGAAACAGCCGCCGAGGCCGATGACCAGCCCTAAGGCGACGAGGCGCGGCCAGAGCCTAGCGCGGTCACACGACGACATTGACGATCCTTCCCGGCACCACAATCACCTTCCTGACTGCCCGCCCTTCGAGCGCGCGCTGCACGGCCTCCAACGAGAGTACCGCGTTCTCGATCGTCGCGGTATCCGCGTCGCGGGCGACCGTGACCTCCGCGCGCTTCTTCCCATTGATCTGGACGGGCAGCGTCACCTCGTCCTCGATCAGCAGCTCGAGACGAAGCTCGGGCCAGGGCGCCTCCGCAACGAGACCGGACTTTCCGAGCGTCGCCCAGCACTCCTCGGCGAGGTGCGGCATCATCGGGGCGAGCATCTGGACGAGAAGTCGCGTGGCTTCGCCGGACATGGCGGTCCTCGTGCCGCGCTGCGTCTCGGCTTGGATCGCGTTCGCGAGCTCGTAAAGCCGCGCGACGGCCCGGTTGAAGCGCAGATGGTCGATATCGTCCTGAAGCGCCGCGAGCGCCTTGTGGGCAGCCCTGAGCACCGGGGCTTGCTGGTCCACCTCGTGCGAGAGAGGCAGGTCGATGGCGTCGTGGACGAGACGCCACACGCGCTGCACGAAGCGGCCCGCGCCCTGCACGCCCTCCTCCGTCCAGATCACGTCGCGCTCGGGTGGCGAGTCGGAAAGCATGAACCAGCGCGCGGTGTCCGCCCCATAGCTCGCGATGATGTCGTCGGGATCGACGACGTTGCGTTTCGACTTCGACATCTTCTCGATCGAGCCGATCTCGAGCGGCTCGGATGTGGCCACGTGAAACGCCCGTCGGATGCCGGCCTCGCTCTCGAAGCGTACGTCGACCGGCTGCACCCAGGCGCCCGTCGCATCGCGGTACGTCTCGTGGACCACCATGCCCTGCGTGAACAGGCCCGCGAAGGGTTCGGCGAGGCCGGCCCATCCTGTGCGCTGCATCGCCCGCATGAAGAAACGAGAGTAGAGGAGATGCAGGATCGCGTGCTCGATCCCCCCGATATATTGGTCGACCGGCAGCCACGCGTCGACGGTCGCCCGGTCAACGGGCGCGTCGTCGAGCGTTGGCGAGGTGAAACGGGCGTAGTACCAGGATGAATCGACGAACGTGTCCATCGTGTCCGTCTCGCGCCGCGCCGCCGTGCCGCAACGCGGGCAGGGCACCTGACGCCATCCCGCGTGACGGTCGAGCGGATTCCCGGGCAGACTGAAATCGACGTCCTCCGGCAGCACGATCGGCAAATCCTCACGCGGCACCGGCACCACGCCGCAGGTGTCGCAGTGGATGATCGGGATCGGGCAGCCCCAGTAGCGCTGCCGCGAAACGCCCCAATCACGCAGCCGAAAGGTCGTCTCGCGCCGGCCCCAGCCGCGCCCCTCGAAGAGGGCAAGCGTCGAGTGCATCGCGGCTTGACAGGTCTGCACCCGCTCGCCCGGCTCGGCCCAGCGCACGTAGCGCACAATGTCGGTTTTCGCCGGAACGTAGGCCGTGTCCGTCACGGTCGCGCCCGTATCGGCCGGGACGAACACGTCGAGCACCGGCAGGCC
>CAHJXE010000203.1 GCA_903644085.1 Hyphomicrobiales bacterium | reverse complement strand
CGCCGGGTGCGGCGCGGCCCGCGACGACGCTGTCGCCGCTCGGCTCCACCCGCACGACGTCGAACGTCGGTCCGGATGCCGTCTCCGGCGTACGGTCGGACGCGGCGGGCGGGACAATGGGGGAGGCCGTCGCGACGTCGGGCTTCGCGACATCGGGAACCGTCGCGGTCGCGCCGGGCGGGCGTGGGTCCGGCCCTGCCGGCCTCGGGTAGCCGAACCACGCGGCCGCGCCGCCCAGCAGCGCGACCGCGACCGCCATCACGATCTTGGCGAGACCTGCGCTCATGGGCACCCTATCTGTACGCTCACCGCCACTCTACCTGTGGAGAATGAGATCATCTTACAAACCAACATCTCCGCCAACAAGGACGACTTCGTGAGCGGGACCGGCATCTGCGGCGATCCCGGTTCGAGTCGGATCTTGAGGCGTGTCTGCGTGTATTGCGGGTCGGGACTCGGCCAGGATCCGGCTTTTGCCGAGGCCGCCGGAATGCTGGGCCGGGACATGGCGCGGCGCGGGATCGGCCTCGTCTATGGCGGGGGTGATATCGGACTGATGGGAACGGTCGCGCGGGCTGTCCTCGCGCACGGGGGCCACGTGACCGGCATCATCCCCGAGTTCCTGACACGGCGCGAGAACATGCTCGACGCGGCCCAGGAAACGATCGTTGTGCCCGACATGCACACGCGAAAGCGCCTGATGTTCGACAAGGCAAACGCTTTCGTGGCGCTTCCTGGCGGCATAGGCACCCTGGAGGAGTTGATCGAGCAGATGACGTGGTCTCAGCTCGGCCAGCACACGAAGCCGATCCTGCTGCTCGACGTCGGTGGTTTCTGGCGACCTCTGATCGAGCTCCTGGCGCATATGCGCGAGAACGGCTTCATCAGGCCGGGCCTCGAGCTGAGCTATCTCGTGACCGAACAGACCGACGAGGTGCTGCCGCTCCTCGAAGCAGCCGCCCGGCAGCGCGGCGTCGACGCGGGACGGGACATCGTCGAGCAGCGTTTCTAAGCCGCGTCGGTGCCTCTGGACAGCGTCGCGGCGTTCTGGTCCCTACAGCCGAACCGAACGATCCGGGGAGGCTGACACAATGGCGAGACACGTCCTGATCTTAGGATTAGCAGCCGGTTTAGTGCTGTCCACCTCGCAGGCGATGGCGCAGAGATCGCTGTTCGACCAGCCGGCCGCACCGAGTCCCGAGACGTCGATCCCGGACGCGCCGGCTGCCACGAAGCCGAAGCCCAAGCGGGTGAAACCGAGGGGGCCGACGCCGGCGCGCTCGCTCGTGATCTCGAACGCCAGCAAGAACGTCCTGACCGATCTCGAGGTCACGGGAAGCGGAAAATCCGCGAAGCTAGGGAAGCCGATCGCGCCGGACATGAAAGCGACGCTCAAGCTGCCGGCGCTGAAGGATTGTACGGTGACGGTCGTGGCGACGTTCGAAGGCGTCGCAGAGGCCGATTCGTCGAGCTACGACATCTGCAAGGAGAAAAGCATCCGCTTCACGGATTAAGCGGCAGACCGCTCATCCGGCGAAAGCTGGACTTCCCGCTCAGATCATCTGCACATCGACCACGCCCGCGACGGTCCGTAGCGCGCCCGCGATCTGAGCGGATGCCGGGTAGCGGCCGGGCAGCTTCAGTTCGACCTCACGCTGCCCGCTCTCCAGGATGAGGATCAGCGAGACCTCGCCGTCGCCTCTCCCCTCCCCACGACGGCTGCGCAGCCGCTCGCGGATGCCGCCGATCGGCGCGGCGTCCCGCAGGAAGATGCGCATATCGTTGCGGTGCTTGGAGAGCGCCTCGTCGAGCGGCTCGGCGGTCTGGATGCGGGCCCGGACCTCGTCGCCCTCCAGGCTCGCCTGGATGACGAGGATCACGTCCCGGCCCGGCTCCAAGAGCTCGCGGTAGGCCTGCAATCCCTCCGAGAAGATGATCGCCTCGTAGTGTCCGGTCTGATCGGACAAGTTGAGGATTCCCATCTTGTTGCCGGATTTCGTGCGGCGCTCCTGCCGGTCGAGCACGGAGGCCGCGACCCGCCCCACGGTGCCGCCCTGCGTCCTCGCCTGCTTGCAGAAATCCGCCCAGCTCTGGACCTTGAGCTTGCCCAGGAGGTCGCCATACTGATCGAGCGGGTGTCCCGACAGAAAGAATCCGACCGCCTCGTATTCCTTACGCAGCCGGTCGGAGGCGGGCCAGGGCTCGTAGAGCGGTACCCGCAACGTGATCTCGGGCGCGGTGACGCCGCCGAACATGTCGCTCGCGCCGCCCTCGCGCATCTCGTGCGATCGCTGGGCGAGGCCGAGCACCGATTCCAGCATCGCGGTCGCACGGGCGCGGTCTGTCTCCAATTCGTCGAAGGCGCCGGCCGCGACCAGGTTCTCCAGCGTGCGCTTGTTCAGGAAGCGCGGGTTGATGCGCTGCGCGAGGTCGGTCAAGCTCTTGAACGGTTCCGCGCCCCGCGCCTCGACGAGGCCCTCGACGGCTTGGCTCCCGACGCCCTTCACGGCCGCGAGCGCGTAGCGGATCGCGGGACGCTCCCCGCCCCGTTCGACCTCGAACTCGACACCGGAGCGATTGATCGAGGGCGGCTCGACCGGGATGCCGATGCGCTGCGCCTCGCGGCGGAATTCGCCGAGCTTGTCGGTGTTGTCGAGGTCCATGGTCATGGAGGCGGCCAGGAACTCGACCGGGTGGTTCGCCTTGAGATAGGCCGTATGGTACGAGATCAACGCGTATGCGGCCGCGTGGCTCTTGTTGAAGCCGTAATCGGCGAACTTCGCGAGCAGGTCGAAGATCGTGTTCGCGCTGTCCCCGTCGAGACCGCGCTCGACCGCGCCCTCCACAAAGATCGAGCGCTGGGCGTCCATCTCGGACTTGATCTTCTTGCCCATGGCGCGGCGCAGGTTGTCCGCCTGGCCGAGCGAGTAGCCGGCGAGGAGCTTCGCCACCTCCATCACCTGCTCCTGGTAGACGATGATCCCGAAGGTCTCGCGCAGGATGGGCTCGAGCTTCGGGTGCGGGTACCACGTCGACTCTGGGTCGGGGTCGCGGCCGAGCTTGCGGGCGCAGTAGACCGGGATGTTCGCCATCGGGCCCGGCCGATAGAGGGCGACCAGCGCGATCAGGTCCTCGAACCGGTCGGCCTCCATCTCGCAGAGCGCCTTGCGCATGCCGGCGGATTCCACCTGGAACACCCCGACCGTCTCGCCTCGGCCCAGAGCCTCGTAGGTCGCCTTGTCGTCGAGCGGCAACGACGCGAGGTCGATCGGCGTGCCGGCGGCCTGGATCAGCGCGACCGCGCGCTTCAGGACCGTCAATGTCTTCAGCCCCAGGAAGTCGAATTTCACGAGCCCAGCCTGCTCGACCCACTTCATGTTGTACTGAGTCACCCGCATGCCCGTCTTCGGGTCGCGGTAGAGAGGCACCAACTCCTG
Source organism: Hyphomicrobiales bacterium (assembly GCA_903644085.1). GTDB lineage: Bacteria > Pseudomonadota > Alphaproteobacteria > Rhizobiales > Beijerinckiaceae > Enterovirga. Next base: position 2,577 of record CAHJXE010000203.1, on the reverse strand, counting down.
GAGCGGGCGGTCGCCGATCACGACGCCGGCCGCGTGGGTGGAGGCGTGCCGGTGCAGCCCTTCGAGCTTGCGCGCGATCCCTAGCATGCGCCCGACGACCGGCTCGTCGTTCGCCGCCGCCTGGAGCTTCGGTTCGCCTGAGATCGCCTGATCCAGCGTCACGGGGTTGGCCGGGTTGTTCGGCACGAGCTTCGTCAGCTTGTCGACCTGCCCGTAGGGCATCTCCAACACGCGTCCGACGTCGCGCATGACGCCCCGCGCCTGCAGCGTCCCGAAGGTGATGATCTGCCCGACCTGCTCCTCGCCATAGCGCTGCTGGACGTACTTGATCACGCGCTCGCGCCCGTCGACGCAAAAGTCGATGTCGAAATCCGGCATCGAGATACGTTCGGGGTTGAGGAAGCGCTCGAACAGGAGCCCGAAGCGGAGCGGGTCGAGGTCGGTGACGGTGAGCGCGTAGGCGACGAGCGAGCCCGCGCCCGACCCACGGCCCGGCCCGACCGGGATGTCGTGATCCTTCGCCCATTTGATGAAGTCGGACACGATGAGGAAGTAGCCGGGGAACTGCATCCGGCTGATGATGTCGATCTCGAAGGCGAGCCGGTCGCGATAGGTCGCGACATCGAGCCCCGGCGCGGGCCCGTGCGCCGCGAGGCGCACTTCCAGTCCCTCCTCGGCCTGGCGCTTCAGCTCGGACGCCTCGTCCAGCGCCCCCTCGCCCGCGATGCCGAAGCTCGGAAGGATGGGTTTGCGGGTGCGCACGCGAAAGGCGCAGCGCAACGCGATCTCGACGCTGGAGGACAGCGCATCCGGCAGGTCTGAGAACAGGGCCGCCATCTCGGCGCGTGTCTTGAAGCGATGCTCGGCCGAGAGCCGGCGGCGGTTGTCGTCCGAGACGAGCCGCCCATCCGCGATGGCGAGGAGCGCGTCATGCGCCTCGAAATCGCCCGCGCCCGCGAAGAAGGGCTCGTTCGTGGCGACGAGCGGCAGGTCGTGGCTGTCCGCGAGCGCGATGATCTGTCGCTCGATCGCCCGCTCGGCGTCGAGCGCGTGGCGCTGGATCTCGACATAGAGCCGGTCGCCGAACGCCGCCTTCAGGAGCGCGAGCCGGCGCTCGGCAAGTTCGCTCCGGCCGCCCTGCCGCAACGCCGTGTCGAGCGGACCCGTGAACCCGCCCGTCAGCGCGATCACGCCGTCCGCGTGCTCCGCCAGGATCGCGGCCGCCACACGGGGCGAACTGCCGAGATCGACGTCGAAATAGGCACGGCTGACGAGCCGCATCAGGTTGCGATAGCCGTCCTCGCTCTGCGCCAGGAGCACGATGTCGGAGCAGCGCTGGACCTGCGCGCCGCGCGCGTTCGGCTCCGGCTCCTCGAAACAGACCGAGAGCTGGACACCCGGGATCGGCTGGATGCCCTTGCCGGCGAGCTTCTCGGAAAACTCCAGCGCGCCGAACAGGTTGTTCGTGTCCGTCAGCGCCAGCGCCGGCTGCCGATCGGTCTTGGCAAGGTCCGCGATGGCGCCGATCTTCAGCGCACCCTCCAGGAGGGAATAGGAGGAGTGCACGTGCAAGTGCACGAAGCCGAGATCGTCGTGTTTGGGCATGGGTCCGGAATCGCGAGGGTCGGGGAGTGTCGCGCCACTCCGCGCCGGAGTCGATGCGGCGCGTGCGGCCGGGTTGTGGATCGGGGCCATTCTTGACGGGTCGGCGGGCCGGCTTCATCCTGACGCCATGACCACGATCACGCTCGAAGACGCGCAGAGCCGTCTGCCGGAGATCGCCCGCGCGGTCGAATCCGGCGAGACCGTCGTGGTGACCCGCGACGGCGAACCGACCCTCGATCTCGTGCCGCATCCGAAGCCCACGCCGACACGCAAGGGCGGGATCGATTGGGAAGGCGGACGCCGGTTCATGGAGGAGCGGGGGATCAAGGAGTTCTTCACCTACGTGGCGGAGGATTTTGACGACCCATTGCCTGAGGACTTCCTTCTACGCCCCCTCCCGTGAGCGTTCGGCTACTCCTCGACAGTCACATCATCGTAGCGATCAGTCTTCCGTTTACCCGAAAGCTGCAGTCGCGTTGTCGGATCCTGAGGTCAAGGCCTCGGTCAGCGCCGCAAGCCTGTGGGAGATCGCGATCAAGGTGCGGCTGGCCAAGTTATCGCTCGGTGGCAACCTTGCTGACCTGCCGGACCTGCTGAACTCCTTGGGCGTGCCGGTCCTGCCGATTGACGACCGTCACGCGCTCGCGAGCGTTACGCCCGAGCCGCCCACCCGCGATCCGTTCGACCGGATGCTGCTGGCGCAATGCCAGGTGGAAGGTCTGCGCCTCGTAACCGTCGACCGGGCGCTCGTCGATCATCCGCTCGCGTGGCGGCCCGCCTAATCCAGCTCCACCACCAGCCCGTCCTTCAGCGTCAGGCGCCGATCCATTCGGGCCGCGAGGTCCATGTTGTGGGTCGCGACCAGCGCCGCGAGGCCGGAGGCGCGCACGAGGGAGATCAGGGTCGCGAAGACGTGGGACGCGGTCGCCGGGTCGAGGTTGCCGGTCGGCTCGTCCGCCAGAAGCAGGCGCG
>CAHJXE010000202.1 GCA_903644085.1 Hyphomicrobiales bacterium | reverse complement strand
ACCTGATGGCTGGGTTCGGCGACCGCCGCGACCCCGCGACGCTCGCGCGCTACCGCGACGCTGTCATGTTCGCGGCGGACACGCTCGGGCCGCACGGGATCGACGTCATGCTGGAGCCGATCAACGGGCGCGACATGCCGGGCTTCATGTTGAACGATTTCGACTTCGCGGCCGAGTTCATCGCGGGTCTCGGCGTCGCGAACGTCAAGCTGCAATTCGACATCTACCATCGCCAGATCCTGCATGGCGACGTCGTGACGGGGCTGCGGCGCATGCTGCCGATCACAGGCCACATCCAGATCGCGTCCGTCCCGTCCCGACACGAGCCCGGCGAGGAGCTGGACTTCACCTACCTCTTCGAGGAGTTCGACAGCCTCGGCTACGACGGGTTCGTCGGCTGCGAGTACCGGCCCCGTGCCGGGACCCTGGAGGGGTTGAGTTGGTTCGCGCCATACCGCGTCAGCTGAACACGGCGTTGATCGCCGCGACCTGGCGCGGATCACGCGTGATCCGGCCCGCGAACCCGTCGCATCGCGCCACCGCGTATTCCTCGTCAGCACCGACGCAATCGATCGCCGGCACGCCCGCCGCCACCGCGGCGATCACCGTCATCCCGCGGGCCTGCAAGAACGGCGCGGTCCAGCGTCCGTCTTCGTCCCGGGCGCTCACCACCCGCAGATCGCCAGCGAGCGCCACCACGTCCCAGGCGATGCCGGCGAGACGCGGGCTCGCGCTCGGTACGCTGCCGATGGCGAGCAGCCCGCGCGCGCTGTCGGCGGCGACCGCCAGTATGCGCGTCGCGCCGTCGGCAAGACCGTGCTCGGCCTCGCGCACGCCGAGCTTGACGCCGAGCTGCTGCACGTCAGTCGCCCCGACCGTGCGCGGCAGCACGATCCCGTGCGGACCGGCCGGCATGATCGCGTCGAGATCGGCGTCGGTCAGCCCCGACGCGAGGTCGTGCACTTTCACGTAGAGAAGTGGGCTGCGCGTACGCTCAAGCCCGGCCAGCCACCCGGCCGAGATTTGCCGCGCCTCCGGCCCAACCGTCAGATCGATGATCAGCGCGTCAGCACCTGATGCAAGGCTCGCGTCGAGTTCGCGCGTCCGGTCGCCCGGCACGAGAAGGAGCGAGCGCATGGCGCGAGGGTCAGGCGTCGATGTCGAGCGTTATGAGGCGCTGCCCCTCCGCGACCTGCGCGCCGGGCTCGGCCGACACCTCCGCGACCGCGCCGGACGCGGGCGCGAGGAGCGCGTGCTCCATCTTCATCGCCTCCACGATCGCGAGACGCTGGCCCTTCTCGACCCGGTCCCCCGCTGCCACGAAGAGCGCGACCAGCTTGCCGTGCATCGGGGCCTTCACGGCCCCGCCGGACCCTATCCTGTCGAGATCGACGTCGAACGGGTCGAAGAGCGACACGCGGGTCTGCCGGCCCGCCGTCAGCATGAAGGCGGTCGCGTCGTCGGCCAGGATGCCGGTCGCGCCCTCGCCGAAGGTGAACGTGGTCGTCGGCGCCCGCTTGAACGATACGGCGATCGCGCGGCTGTCACACAGGACTTCGCCGTCGAGCGAGGCCGTGACCGTGCCGCCCTCCGCAAACGTGAGTGACGCATCGATCCGCTCGCCCTCGACGATCAGCGGGACGACCGTGTCCCGGCGCGGCCCGGTCGTGAACCCGACGAGTTCGTCCCACGGGTCGAGCCCGCGACCGAAGTCGGGCCGCGACAGGTTGCGCGGGCGTTCGACCAGCGCCAGCGCGGCCGCCGTGATCGCCCGACGGTCCGGCCCGTGGTCCGCGCCGACCAGCGCGTCGAGGTCGCGCTCGATGAACCCCGTGTCGAACGCGCCCGATCTGAACCCCTCCGCGTCGCAGAGCGCGCGCAGGAACGCGACGTTCGACTTCGGGCCGGCGATCAGCGTCCGGCCGAGCGCCGCGGAGAGCCGGTCGAGCGCTTGCGTCCGCGTCGCGCCGTGCGCGATCACCTTGGCGATCATCGGGTCGTAGAAGGGCGTCACCACGTCGCCCTCGCGCACCCCCGTGTCGACCCGAATGCCCTCGCCCTCGGGTAGCCGCAGCGCCCAGAGCTTGCCGGTGGAGGGCAGGAAGCCGCCGGCCGGATCCTCCGCATAGAGCCGCGCCTCGACCGCGTGGCCACGGATCGCGAGGTCGTCCTGGCGGAAGGGCAGGGGCTCGCCGGACGCGACGCGGAACTGCAGCTCGACGAGGTCGAGCCCGGTGATCGCCTCGGTCACCGGGTGCTCGACCTGGAGGCGCGTGTTCATCTCCATGAAGAAGAATCGATCGGCGCGCAGCCCCTCGCGCCCGTCAGCGATGAACTCGACCGTCCCGGCGCCCACGTAGCCGACCGCCTTCGCGGCCTCGACGGCCGCACGGCCCATCGCGTCGCGCATGGCGGCCGGGATGCCCGGGGCCGGAGCCTCCTCGATGACCTTCTGGTGGCGGCGCTGAAGCGAGCAGTCGCGTTCGAAGAGCGAGACCGCGTTGCCGTGGGCGTCCGCGAAGACCTGGATCTCGACGTGGCGCGGCGAGAGCACGTATTTCTCGACCAGCACCCGCGGGTCCCCGAAGGAGCTCTGCGCCTCGCGCTGCGCGCCCTCCAGCGCCGCCTCGAAGTCGAGCGCCCGGTCGACGCGGCGCATGCCCTTGCCGCCGCCGCCCGCCACCGCCTTGATCAGGACCGGGTAGCCGATCTCGTAGGCCTTCTGGCGCAGGAAGTCGGGCTCCTGCTTCGCCCCGTGATAGCCCGGCACGACCGGAACGCCAGCCATCTCGGCCAGCGCCTTGGCGGCGTCCTTCAGGCCCATCGCTCGGATCGCGGAGGCGGGCGGGCCGACGAACACGATGCCGGCGGCCTCGCAGGCCTCCGCGAACTCCGCGCGCTCCGACAGGAAGCCGTAGCCCGGATGGATGCAGTCGGCGCCGCTCGCCTTCGCGGCCGCGATGATCGTGTCGATGCGGAGGTAGCTCTCGGCCGCGGGCGCGGGCCCGATCGGGTACGCCTCGTCGGCCTGTGCGACGAACATCGCGTCGCGGTCCGCGTCCGAATGGACCGCGATCGTGCGCATCCCGAGCCGCTTCGCGGTGCGAAAGATGCGGCACGCGATCTCGCCGCGATTGGCGACTAGGACAGAAGTGAGCGAGCGGTTCATCGATCTCCCTCTCACATCCGGAACAAGCCGAACCGCGTCTCGCGGATCGGCGCGTTCAGCGTGGCGGAGAGCGCGAGCGCCAGCACGCGGCGTGTCTCGGAGGGCAGGATGACCCCGTCGTCCCACAGCCGCGCGGTCGCGTAATAGGGCGAGCCTTCCTGCTCGAAGGCCTCGCGGATCGGGGCCTTGAAGGCCTCCTCCTCGTCCGACGACCAGTCCTCGCCGACCGCCAAGTTGTCGCGCCGCACGGTCGAGAGCACGGAGGCCGCCTGCTCGGCCCCCATGACGGAGATGCGCGAGTTCGGCCAGGTGAACAGGAAACGGGGCGAGTAGGCGCGCCCGCACATGCCGTAATTGCCGGCCCCGTAGGAGCCGCCGACGATGACGGTGATCTTCGGCACGGCGGCGGTCGCGACGGCGGTCACGAGCTTCGCGCCGTTCTTCGCGATGCCGCCCGCCTCGTAGTCGCGCCCGATCATGAAGCCGGTGATGTTCTGCAGGAAGAGGAGCGGGATGCGCCGCTGGCAGCAGAGTTCGGTGAAGTGCGCGCCCTTCAGCGCGCTCTCCGAGTACAGGATACCATTGTTCGCCAGGATCCCCACCGGCATCCCGTGCAGCCGCGCGAAGCCCGTGACCAGCGTCGTGCCGTAGAGGCGCTTGAACTCGTCGAACTCCGAGCCGTCGACGAGCCGCGCGATAACTTCGCGGATGTCGTACTGCTTCTTGAGGTCGACCGGCACGATCGCGTCCAGCTCCTCCGCCGGGTAGCGGGGCGCGACCGTCTCCGCGATGTCGAGGTCGGGGCGCTTCACGGTGTTCAGCGTGCCGACGATCCGCCGCACGATCGCGAGCGCGTGGACGTCGTCCGTCGCGTAATGGTCGACGACGCCCGAGAGCCGCGCGTGGACCTCGGCGCCGCCGAGATCCTCGGCCGACACGACCTCGCCTGTCGCGGCCTTCACGAGGGGCGGGCCGCCGAGGAAGATGGTGCCCTGGCGGCGCACGATGACGCTCTCGTCCGACATCGCCGGCACGTAGGCGCCGCCCGCCGTGCAGGAGCCCATCACGCAGGCGATCTGCGGGACGCCGGCGGCCGAGAGGTTCGCCTGGTTGAAGAAGATGCGCCCGAAATGCTCGCGGTCCGGGAAGACCTCGGTCTGCTGGGGCAGGTTCGCGCCGCCACTGTCCACGAGATAGACGCACGGCAGCCGGTTCTCGCGCGCGATCTCCTGCGCGCGCAGATGCTTCTTCACGGTCAGCGGGTAGTAGGTCCCGCCCTTGATGGTCGCGTCGTTGCACACGACCATCGTCTCGCGCCCCGAGCCCCGCCCGACCCCGGCGATGATCCCGGCCCCGTGGATGTCGCCGCCGTATAAGCCGTTCGCCGCGAGCGCCCCGATCTCCAGGAACGGCGAGCCCGGATCGAGCAGCCGCATCACGCGGTCGCGCGGCAGCAGTTTGCCGCGCGCGAGGTGACGTTCGCGGGCCCGCGCCGGACCGCCCTCCGCCGCTTCCGCGCGGCGCGCCTCGAGTTCGCCGCGCAAAGCCGTCCAGCCGGTCCGGTTGGCGGCGGCCGCGTCCGAGACGAGGTCGGGCGACGACGCGATCACGGGCAAACGCTGGTCTCCTCTCGGCCGCTTCAGCGGCGGACCTTACACGAGGCCGAGCGCTCGTGAAGCCTGCCCGGCCAGCCTCCCGGGTGAGGCCGGCCGCGCCTTGACTTGCGCTGGCGTGGGGCGTTGATCGATCACATATTCATCATCACGCATCGTTCGCAGGCAGGAGAGCGCATATGGCACAGGCCGAGATCGTCATCGTGGGCGCGGCCCGCACCCCCGTCGGATCCTTCAACGGCGCTTTCGCGAACACGCCCGCGCATGAACTCGGTGCAGTCGCGATCAAGGCCGCGCTCGAGCGCGCGAAGGTCGACGCGGCCGACGTCGACGAGGTGATCCTGGGCCAGATCCTGACGGCCGCCGAAGGGCAAAATCCCGCCCGTCAGGCCGCGATGAAGGCCGGCATCCCGCAGGAGGCGACTGCCTGGGGGCTGAACCAGCTCTGCGGCTCGGGCTTGCGTGCAGTCGCGCTCGGCATGCAGCAGATCGCGAACGGCGACGCCGACATCATCGTGGCGGGCGGGCAGGAATCCATGTCGATGGCGCCGCACGCGCAGCACCTGCGTGCCGGCACCAAGATGGGCGACATGAAGCTCGTCGACACCATGCTGAAGGACGGCTTGATGGACGCCTTCCACGGCTATCACATGGGCAACACGGCCGAGAACGTCGCGCAGAAGTGGCAGCTGACGCGCGAGGCGCAGGACACCTTCGCGGTCGCGTCCCAGAACAAGGCCGAGGCCGCCCAGAAGGCCGGCCGCTTCAAGGACGAGATCGCGCCCGTGACCATCAAGGGCCGCAAGGGCGACGTCGTCGTGAGCGAGGACGAGTACATCAAGGCCGGCGTCACGATGGAGGGCGTCGCCAAGCTGAAGCCCGCCTTCAATAAGGAGGGTACGGTCACGGCCGCGAACGCGTCCGGCATCAACGACGGCGCGGCGGCGGTCGTGCTGATGTCCGCCGAGGAAGCGAAGAAGCGCGGCCTGAAGCCGCTCGCCCGGATCGTCTCCTGGGCGACGGCCGGCGTCGACCCGGCCATCATGGGCACGGGCCCGATCCCGTCCTCGCGCAAGGCGCTGGAGAAGGCCGGCTGGACGGTCGGTGACCTCGACCTCGTGGAGGCGAACGAGGCCTTCGCGGCCCAAGCTTGCGCGGTCAACAAGGATATGGGCTGGAAGGAGGAGATCGTGAACGTCAACGGTGGCGCGATCGCGATCGGTCATCCGATCGGCGCGTCCGGCGCGCGCGTGCTGACGACGCTGCTCTACGAGATGGAGCGCCGCGA
>CAHJXE010000201.1 GCA_903644085.1 Hyphomicrobiales bacterium | reverse complement strand
ATCCAGCGCCCGAACGTCACCTTCACGGCCCGCAACTACGACCGCATCCTGGACGACAGCCTCTACGTCGAGGCGCTCCTCTCGACGATGAAGATCGGCCTCGTGACGACGATCGCCGCGCTGATCCTCGGCTACCCGCTCGCGCACTGGATGGCGCGGGTCCGCTCGCGGCTCGGCTACGGCGTGCTCCTCATCCTGGTGATCGCCCCGATGCTGACGGGAATCGTGGTCAGGACCTTCGCCTGGATGACGATCCTGTCCGACACGGGCGTCGTCAACGCGACGCTGATCGGGGCCGGGCTCATCGAGAAGCCGTTGCCGCTCATGTACAACGAGTTCGGAACGACGGTCGCGCTCGTGCACATCTACGTGCCGTTCATGGTGCTGACGCTGGCGGGCGTCATCGGGCGCATCGACACGCGGCTGGAGGAGGCGGCGCAGAGCCTCGGGGCCGGTCTGGTGCGCACCTTCCTGGAGGTCACGCTGCCCTTGAGCCTGCCCGGCGTCGCGGCGGGCTCGCTCCTCGTCTTCGCGCTCGCGATCTCGGCCTACGTGACGCCCTATCTGATGGGCGGCAGCCAGGTCCTCACGCTGCCGATGCTGATCTACCAGCAGGTCGCCGCGACCTTCAACACGGCCTTCGCGGGCGCGCTCGGCATCCTGCTCCTCGTGGTCTCGATCGTGATCGTCATCGCGTATAACCGCGCGCTCGCGACCGCCGACCGGCGGGCACCCGCGTGAGCGCCGCCCGCTCGGTCTACCTCACGGCGAACGTCGCGATCCTGATCTTCCTCATCGCGCCGCTCGCGGTCATCGCGATCTTCGCGCTGAACCCGACGCCCTACATCCAGTTCCCGCCGGTCGGCGTCACGTGGCGCTGGTTCCAGAAGTTCTGGGCCTCGCCTGAGTTCACGAACAGCCTCGTCCTCTCGCTCGAGGTCGCGTTCGCGGTCGTGGTCCTGTCAATGGCGATCGGCGGTGCGGCGGCGATCGGGCTCGAGCGCGGCCGCTTGCCGGGTGCGCGTCTCGTGACGGCGCTCTTCCTCACGCCCCTCATGCTCCCGGCGATCCTCACCGGGCTCGCGATGTTCCAGCTGCTCCTCTCCTTCGGGATCGGCCGCCCGGTCTGGGCGCTGGTGCTGGGGCACACGGTCGTGGCGGTGCCCTACGTGATCCGCACGACGCTCGCCGTCCTGTCCGAGTTCGACCGGCGGGTCGAGGAGGCGGCGGCGGTGCTGGGCGCGACGCCGACGCGCGTCTTCGCGGAGGTGACGTTGCCGCTGATCCGGCCCGGCGTCTTCGCGGGCGGCGTCTTCGCGTTCATCACCTCGTTCGACCAGTTCCCGATCTCGCTCTTCCTCGTGACGCCGGGGCACGAGACGCTGCCCGTCGTCATGTTCAACTACATGAAGTTCGACCTCGACGGCACGATCGCGGCCGCCTCGATGGTCTCGATCTTGCTCGCGGTCGGCGTGGTCTTCATCATCGATCGGCTCGTGGGCCTCCGGGCCACGGTGGCGATCTAACATCCTCTCGCACTCTGGAGCATCTCATGTCGGATCGGATCTCACGTCGCGCGGCGCTCGTCGGAGCCGGCGCGGGCCTCGCGATGGTCGCCGCGCCGCATGTCGCGCGCGCCCAGGCAGCCACGCTCAAGATCACCACCTGGGGCGGCAAGTGGGGCGACGTGATGAAGGGCGAGGTGCTGCCCGCCTTCGAGCGCGAGTTCAAGTGCAAGGTGGAGGCGGACCAGGCCTTCCCGTTCCTGCCGAAGCTCGCCGCGAGCCCGACGAGCGCGCCCCTCTACGACGTGCTGCACACGAACTCGAACGAGCAGTGGAGCGCGCTCGACCAGGGCCTCGTGATGGACAAGCTGACCGTCCGGGAGGTCCCGAACATCAAGGACGTGTACCCCTACGCGGTCTCGGACCGGATCGTCGGCGTCTCGATCTTCACGAGCGCGATCGGGCTCGGCTACCGCACCGACAAGGGGCTCGCGCCGCCGACCTCCTGGAAGGACCTCGCCGACCCGAAGCTCGCGGGCGTGCGCGGCGCCTACCAGATCCCGGTCAACTCGCTCGGCCAGTCGCACCTGCTCCTGCTGGGCCAATTGTATGGGAAGGGCTACCAGGACCTCGACGCCGCCTACAAGGCGCTGGAGGCGCTCAAGCCCATTAAGATGGTCGATTTCACCGGGCAAATGGAGAAGATGATCTTGTCCGGCGAGGTCACCATGGCGGTGATCCACGATTCCGGCATCCTGCGCTACGAGGGCCAGAACCAGCCGACCGAGTTCGCCGCCCCCCGCGAGGGCGTGCTCTCGCTGGAGCAGGTGCTGAACGTCACGCCGGGCTCGAAGGTGAAGGAGCTCGCCTTCGCGTTCTGCGACTACATGCTGCGGCCGGACGTGCAGAAGAAGCTCGCGGAGGCGGTATGGTACTCGCCCGCGAACAAGACCGTCTCGCTCGACAAGAAATACGCCGACCGCCTGTTCATCACGCCGGAGAAGGTCGCGACCCTCATCCAGACGGACTGGAAATGGTACAACGCCCGCAAGGACGCGATCGACGCCCGCGTCGCCCGCATCATGCGCGCGTGAGATATTCGCGAGCTAGGGCTGGGGACCGCACAACCGTCCTCATCCTGAGGTGCTCGTTCACGCGTCGCGTGGGCGAGCCTCGAAGGACGCACCACGGTACGCGCGTGCTTCGAGGCCGGCCTTCGGCCGGCACCTCAGCATGAGGACGTTTGAGAACGCGGACTCTCGTGACAGCTGACCTAACCGCGCCCTCCGCCTCCATCGCAATCTCGGGCGTAACCAGACGCTTCGCAGGCAGCACCTTGCCCGCCGTCGACACGCTGGACCTCCACGTTCAACCGGGCGAGTTCTTCTCGCTGCTCGGGCCGTCCGGCTGCGGCAAGACCACGACCTTGCGCATGATCGCCGGGTTCGAGACGCCGGACGAGGGCACGATCGCGGTCGGCGGGCGCGACCTCACGCGCGTGCCGGTGCACCGGCGCGACATGGGCATGGTGTTCCAGTCCTACGCGCTTTTCCCGCACCGCACGGTCGCGGAGAACGTGGCCTTCGGGCTGCGCATGCGCGGCGTGCCCAAACGCGAGATCACGGAGCGGGTCGCGACGGCTCTGGGTCAGGTGGCGCTCGCGGGCTACGAGGAGCGGCGCCCGAACCAGCTCTCGGGCGGGCAGCAGCAGCGCGTGGCGCTGGCGCGCGCCATCGTGATCCGGCCGGCGGTGCTGCTCTGCGACGAGCCGCTCGGCGCGCTCGACCGCAAGCTGCGCCAATCCATGCAGGTCGAGCTGAAGCAACTCCAGCGCCGGCTCGGCGTGACGCTCGTCTTCGTCACGCACGACCAGGAGGAGGCGCTCGCCATGTCCGACCGGATCGGCATCATGAACGCGGGCCGGCTCGATCAAGTCGGCACCCCGGCGGACATCTACGACCGCCCGGCGAGCCGGTTCGTGGCGGGGTTCATCGGTGAGATCAACCTCGTGGACGGCACGATGGCGGGCGGGCGGTTCACGGCCCGCGACGGCACGCCGATGCCCTGCCCCGCGGGGTCCGACGGGCCCACGACCCTGGCGCTCCGGCCCGAGAAGATCACCCTCGGGGCGCCCGGCTCCGGCGTCGCGGACGGGACGATCACGGACGCGAGCTTCCTCGGCGACCAGGTGATCTACACGGTGACGACGGGCGCCGGGGCCGTGTTCCTGGTGAAGGAGCGCAACTCGGGCGCCGGCCACCTGCGTGCGCCGGCCTCCGCGGTCGCGCTCGACTGGCGGCTGGACGCGGCCGTGCTGATCGGGAGGGCGTGATGGCGAGGCTCGGGATCGCGGTGATCGGGCAGGCGCCCCGCATCTTCGTCGAGGACATGTTTCGCGCCGGGCTGCCGGCCGGCACCGATACGATCCTCGTCGGCTGCCTCGACGGTATGTCGGACGAGGAGGTCGACGCGCTGACGCCGCAGGACGGGGCGGACACGCTCTACACCCGGCTGCGCGGCGAGCGCGACGTCAAGATCTCGAAGGCGGCCGTGATCGCGCGCTCGCCCGACGCGCTGCGGCGCCTGCGCGAGTCGGGCGCGGACGCGATCGTGTTCGCCTGCACGGGCGAGTTCCCGTCGATGCCGGGCGACGCGGGCGTCGTGTTCCCGTCCCGCGTGCTGGCCGGGCTCGCGGCCGGACTCCTGCCGCAAGGCCGGCTCGGGCTCCTCGTGCCCGCGCCCGAGCAGGTCGGCAAGCTCTCGGCCAAATGGGAGCGGCCGGGCGTCGAGATCGTGGCGGAGGCGCTGCTGCCCAGCGCCGATATGGACGAGGCCGCCGAAGTGGGGCATCGCCTCGCGAAGATGAAGCCCGACATCGTGGCGATGGATTGCATGAGCTACACGCCGGACACCAAGGCGGCGATCCGCGCCGCCGCGGGCGTGCCCACGATCCTCGCGGTGTCGGCCACCGCGCGCGTGCTGCAGGAACTGTTGAGTTGAGAGGTTGGGTGGATCTCCGGTTTTTCTTGCGCTTCGGGCAGGGCTGCGACGTTGGAACAACGAGCGCGGGTCGCCTCTCCCCGCGGGGGAGAGGTCGAGTCGGCATGGCCGACCGGGTGAGGGGGAAGCGCGCTGTCCGGAGAGGGCGCGTCCCCCTCACCTTGTCCTCTCCCCCTCGGGTAGAGGGTTCCCCGCGCCATATCCGGATCTCGACCACGATGACCTTCCCCACGCTGGGACGGGTGCGATGACTTCCCTCCGCCCCCTCACCCTCGACGACATCGAATCCCTCGCGCTCGGCGCCTGGATCCTCGGCACCGGCGGGGGCGGCAGCCCCTATCTCGGGCTCCTCAACATGCGCCGGCTCTACGCAGACGGGCACAGCGTCGAGCTGATGGACCCGGCCGACCTCGCGGACGACGACTGGGTGGCGGCGGTGTCGAACATGGGCGCGCCACTCGTTGGCCAGGAGCGGTTGACCGACTCGCGTACCATCGCGCGCGCCGTCTCCTACATGGCCGAGCACCGCCGCCTGACGTTCCGCGCCGTGATGGCGCTGGAGATCGGCGGCGGCAACGCGATCCAGCCCCTGATGGCGGCGGCGCATCTCGGCATCCCGGTCGTGGACGCGGACATGATGGGCCGCGCCTACCCGGAGGCGCAGATGACCTCGGTCGCGGTCGGCGACCTCAGGCCCTATCCGCTGACGACGGTCGATTGCCGGGGCCTCGAATCCATCGTCGAGACGGTCCCGTCCTGGAAGTGGATGGAGCGCGTCTCGCGCAAGATCTGCGTCGAGTACGGGTCCATCGCGTCGACCTGCAAGGCGCCCCGCACGGGCCGCGAGATCAAGGATTGGGGCATCCTCGGCACGACCACCAAGGCGATCGCGATCGGCCGCGCAGTGCGCGACGCTCAAGGTCGCCACACCGACCCGATCGACGCGATCCTGTCCGTCGAGCCCGGCACCGTGCTGTTCCGCGGCAAGGTCTCGGACGTGGAGCGCCGCACCACCGAGGGCTTTCTGCGCGGCGAGGTGAAGGTCGCGGGGCTCGACGCCGATCGCGGGACCGCCTGCCGCCTCGCCTTCCAGAACGAGTGGATCGTGGCGTGGCGGGACGAGGAGCCGATCGCCATGTCGCCGGACCTGATCTGCGTCCTCGACACCGTTTCGGGCGAGGCGGTCGGGACCGAGACGATCCGCTACGGCCAGCGCGTCACGGTGATCGCACTCCCCCCGCCACCGGTCTTCCAGACCCCCAAGGGCCTCCTCCATGTCGGTCCCCGCGCCTTCGGCTACGACATCGAGTACCGGCCGGTGATGCCGTCGTGAGTTCCGCTCGAACGAGTCCCCGGCTCCTCATGCTGAGGTGCCGGCCGGAGGCCGGCCTCGAAGCACGCACGACCGTTGCGCGTCCTTCGAGGCTCGGCTTCGCCGAGCACCTCAGGATGAGGAGGGTCGAAAGCCCAGGTTGCCGGATCGGAGCCAGCCGATGAGGCGGATCGGCATCGATGTCGGGGGCACGAACACCGACGCCGTCCTGATCGCGGACGGGCGCGTGGTCGGCGCCGTGAAGGCGCCGACCA
>CAHJXE010000200.1 GCA_903644085.1 Hyphomicrobiales bacterium | reverse complement strand
CGAAGATGTCCCTCACGGCCGCGCAGATCTCGTCCGTCGTCACCGTCACGACCTCGTCCAGGAGGTCGCGGCAGAGGCGGAACGTCTCGGCGCCGACCTGGCGCACCGCGACCCCGTCCGCGAAGAGCCCGACGCGCTCGAGCGTGACCCGGTGCCCGGCCGCGATCGCGGCCCCCATGGAGGCGGCCTCCGCGGGCTCGACCCCCACGATGCGGATCTCGGGCCGCAGGAAGCGCGTGATCGCCGCCACGCCGGCCGCGAGCCCGCCGCCGCCGACCGGCACGAATAAGGCCTCGATCGGCCCGCCATGCTGGCGCAGGATCTCGAGCCCGACCGTGCCCTGCCCGGCGATCACGTCGGGATCGTCGAAGGGGTGGATGAGGACCGCGCCGCTCTCGGCCTGCAGCGCGAGCGCGTGCGCGTAGGCCTCGTCGTAGGCGTCCCCGTGCAGAACCGCGTTGCCGCCCCGGGCGCGCACCGCCTCGACCTTGATGGCAGGCGTCGTCACCGGCATCACGACGGTGGCGGCGATCCCGCGCCGGGCGGCCGCGAGGGCCACGCCCTGCGCGTGGTTGCCGGCGGACGCGCAGATGACGCCGCGCGCGAGCTCCTCCGCCGTCAGCCCGGCGATCTTGTTGTAGGCCCCGCGGATCTTGAAGGAGAAGACGGGCTGCAGGTCCTCGCGCTTGATGAGCACGTCCGCGCCGATCCGGCCCGAGAGCCGCGGCATCGGGTCGAGCGGCGTCTCGACCGCCACGTCGTAGACGCGGGCCGTGAGGATGCGGCGGACGGTGTCTTGCATGGGCTGCGCTTGTGCGTCAGGGGGGCCGGTACGGCAAGCAGGAGAGAGCGTGGCGGAGCCGATCGAGATCTACGTCGACGCGGATGCGTGCCCGGTCAAGGACGAGGTGTTCCGCGTCGCGGCCCGGCACGGGCTCCACACCTACGTGGTGTCGAACAGCTTCATGATGCTGCCGCGCGATCCCGCGATCGAGCGGGTGATCGTCTCGGACAAGTTCGACGCGGCGGACGACTGGATCGCCGAGCGTGCGCGGCGCGGCGCGATCGTGGTGACGACCGACGTGCCGCTCGCGCATCGCTGCGTCACGGCGGGGGCGGACGTGATCGCGCCCGCGGGAAAGCCGTTCACCCCGGCGTCGATCGGCATGGTGCTGGCGACCCGCAACCTGATGGCGGACTTGCGCGAGGCGGGCGCGATCACGGGTGGGCCGAAGCCTTTCGACAAGCGCGACCGCTCCGCCTTCCTGTCCGCGCTCGACCTCGCGATCGTGCGGCTGAAGCGGGCGGGGTTCGGCTGAGCGTTCGATCAGCCGTGCGGGTCTCGCTTCGCGGCCCTGTCGAGCTTCGCGTAATCCGCCCTTACGAGCAGAAGGCCGCCGTAACCCATCAGGAGCGCGATGCAGGGCAGGCCGACCATGACGTACCAGCCGAGAACGCTCACGACGTAAGGCTCCTCAGAACTGCCCTCGCGAGAATATGTAGTGCGATGGCGACGGTAAGCCAAATCAGACTGAACAGGATTGTCGTGAAGCCGACCGGCGGCGCGCTCGTGAGGCCGAAGCTGTAGCCTACGGGCGGCGCCACGAACCCCGCGACCGCGAAGGCGAGCGCAAGAATTGTTGATGGCCGTCGCGGTGAGCTTGGTCCGCTCGTTCTCGATGGGGCTCACGACCGATCACCCGGCGAGCGGCGGCAACTCGTCGAAGGACGGGCGGGACAGACGCCAGGGGCGGTCGGACGAGGTGGAAGTCGCCTCCGACGGGCGAAGTCGCCGGGCCGAGCCGTCCATCGAGATCTCGGAGATGTTCAGGAAGCCGAAGATCTGAAGGCGGGAGGCCAGCGTCTTCGTCTCGCGGTCGTCCGCCGCCACGACCATCTGCCCACTCGTATAGACCATGTCGAGGAGGCTCTTCTGGTCTCCGCCGTCGCGCCGCGCGGTGCGCGGCCCCGGAAAACGCACTACGTTCGCGGATACGGGACTCAAGCTACGCATCACGGATACTCTTTTACGCGACTCAGGAACAACTCCGTCAGATTGCGCGGGAAGCTTTAAAGCTGGGCTAACCACGGCCGCAGCGGGCCGGAACGCGACGGCCCTTCCGCCGGAGGGCGAACTCGGGCAGATTTGCGGGCGCAACCGGAGTGCCGCCGTGAAGACATTGCTCGTGCCCACCGAGCCGCACGACGTGATGACGTCGGTGCTGGAGACGGCCCGCCTCGTCCAGGCCCGCTTCGGCAGCTACGTCGAGGGCTACGCGCTGAGGCCCGCGATCCCGGATTACGTGCCGATCGACATGGTGAGCGGGCTCGCCTGGCACGTGGACGAGAAGGCCGACGAGGAGGCCCGGCGCGAGGGCTACCGCGTGTTCACCGAGTTCATGGCGGCGCGCGGCGTCCCGGCCGCAGGCCCCGAGCCCGGGGGCGCTCCCGGCTGGGGCTGGCACCCGAAGGCGCCTCCGGGCGACGCGTTCCTGGCCGGCCACGCGCGCATCTTCGACCTCGTGGTGCTCGGCCGCCCGCTCGCCGGCAAGGCCCAGCCCTCGATGGCGACGCTGGAGACGGTCCTGTTCGAGACGGGGCGGCCGCTGCTCCTCGCGCCGCCGGTGCCGCCGACGAGCCTCGGCGAGACGGCCGTGATCGCCTGGAACGGCTCAACCGAGACCGCCCGCACGGTCGCCTACGCGATGCCGTTCCTGACACTCGCGAAGCGCGTCGTGGTGCTCGGCGTCGACGGTTGGTCCATGAGCGGGCCGGGCTGCGAGCAGCTCACGCTCGCGCTGCGCCGCAACGGGATCGCGGCCGAGTTCGTCCAGGCCCAGAACACGCGCCGCAACGTCGGCGAGGAGATCCTGGCGCAGACGCGCGCGCTCGGCGGCGATTTCCTGGTGAAGGGCGCCTACACGCAGAGCCGGCTGCGCCAGATGATCTTCGGCGGCGCGACCGCGCATATCCTGGCCTCCGCCGAGGTGCCGGTCATCATGGCGAACTGAGCCCGCCCGTTGAGGCTCGGACCGGCATGGCGTAGGTGATGCCCGACAGGAGCGCACCCATGCAGACCGAGACACTCACCTACGGGGCCGACGGCCTCACGATGAAGAGCCAGCTCTTCATGGAGCCGGCCGCCGCGGGACCGCGTCCCGCGATCCTCGTGTTCCCCGAGGCGTTCGGCATCAGCGAGCACGCGATCTCGCGCGCGAAGCGGCTGGCGGAGCTCGGCTACGTGGCGCTCGCCTGCGACCTGCACGGCGGCGCCCGGCTCGTCGACGACCTCCCGGAGGCGATCGGCATGCTCCAGCCGCTCTTCGCCGACCCGTCGAAGACCCGCGCCCGCGCCGGCGGCGGCCTCGCGGCGCTCCTCGCGCGTCCCGAGGGCGACGGGACGCGGGTCGGGGCGATCGGGTTCTGCTTCGGCGGCACCATGGCGCTCGAGCTCGCGCGCTCCGGCGCCGACGTGAAGGCGGTGGTGGGCTTCCACAGCGGGCTCGGGACGGCGGCGCCGAAGAGCGACGCCAAGGCCATCAAGGGCCGGGTTCTCGTCTGCATCGGGGCGGACGACCCGATGATCAAGCCCGACGACCGCGCGACCTTCGCGGCCGAGATGGGCGAGGCCGGCGTCGACTGGCAGATGCACCTGTATGGCAACACGGTGCACAGCTTCACGAACAAGGAAGCCGCCAAGCGCAACATGCCGGACGCGATCCGCTACTCGGCGGAGGCCGATGCGCGCTCCTGGGCCGCCATGCAGGAGATGTTCGCGGAGACGATCGCCCCGAAGGACTAGACCACCACCTGATAGGTCTGCATGGGGCCCTTGCCCCGGATCTCCATCGGCGGGCGGGCCTCGAACGCGAAGGCGTCCGCGGCCGCGTCCCGGGTCGCGGTCGAGACGTGGATACGGCCGGGCTCGCAGGTCCCTTCGAGGCGGCTCGCCGTGTTCACGGTGTCGCCCCACACGTCGTAGAAGAACTTGCGCCGGCCGATGATCCCCGCGACCGCGGGGCCGGTGTCGATTCCGATGCGCACGCCGAGCGCGTGCCCCGGAGCCGCCGAGGCCGCGACCGCCGCCATCCCGCAGGCCATGCGCAGCACGCGGCCCGCATGGTCGGGCAGGGAATCGTCCATGCCGCCCACCACCATGTAGGCGTCGCCGATCGTCTTGATCTTCTCCAGCCCGTTCTCCTCCGCCAGCCTGTCGAAGCCTGAGAAGATCTCGTTCAGGAGGTCGAGCGTGTCGGCGGGCGGGAGCTGCGCCGAGAGCGCGGTGAAGCCCACGAGGTCGCAGAACATGACCGTCACCTCGTCGAGCTGGTCCGCGATGACGGTCTCGCCGCGCCGCAGCCGCTCGACCACGTTCGCCGGCAGCACGTTGCGCAGCAGGCCCTCCGAGCGCTCCTGCTCGGATTGCAGGCGGCGCAGCGCGTCCTGCTCCCGGTCGCGCAGGAACTTGCGCTCCAGCGACGACCCGATGCGGGCGCGCAGGAGCGTCTCGTTCAGAGGCTTCGAGAGGAAATCATCCGCCCCGGCGTCGATGCAGCGCACCGCCGTCTCGGTCTCGTCGAGCGCCGAGATGACGATCACCGGCAGGCCGCCGGTCTCGGGGCGCGACCTCAGCCGGTCCATCACCTCGAGCCCGTTCATGCCCGGCATCATGAGGTCCAGGAGCATGAGGTCGTAGGCGCCGGTCGCCGCGCGGTCGAGCGCGGAGCGACCGCTCGAACAGGTCGAGACCTCGTGGCCCTCGCGGGTCAGGCGGCGCGAGATGAGGTCGCGCATCGAATCGTTGTCGTCCACCACCAGGATGCGACCGACGACGCTGCGCGCGATGGTGGGCTCGCGCCGCGAGAGCTGCCCGACCGCCTCGGCGGCCTTGCGGAACACGTCCGGCGAGGGCTGCGCCGCGCTCGGCCGGCCGGCCTGCCCGGGAGACCCGGTCGAGAACGCCACGAGCTTGTCGAGCTCCTTCAGGAGGTTCGCGGCGGCCGTCAGCGTGTCCGCGAGGGGCTCGAACAGCACCCTGTCCCCACGCTCGCGCGCCTCCTCGGCGATGAGCTCGCCGTAGCCGAGGATCGCGGTCACGGGCGTGCGCAGGTCGTGCCGCAGCTTGTCGGAGGCGGCCCGCTCTTCCTGCGCGACCGTGGTGTCGAGGAGCAGGGTCACCATGTCGGAGAGCCGCTGGGCGGCCGACGTCATCTTCGTCAGGTCGTCCGCGTAGGCCCCGAGCCCGGCCGCCTCCGCGTCCTCGCTCAGCATGCCGATCATGCCGCGCAGGCCCGCGACCGGCGCCTGGAACTCCGCGCGCACGAATGCCATCAGCGCGCGTGTCACGTCGTCCGCGGGCGGACGGGTTGCGTCGTCGACGAGCTGGCCCGTCATCGAATCGTGACCCCGGGATGGGACACGGCATTGTCTTGGTCTAGCATGTCGCCGGGTCTAAAACGCCGATGGAGCGCAATTCGGGCAGGCGCGTTATCGAGGGTCGCGGCCCGCCCCGGCGGCCGCAGGAGAGAACGATGACGCGCGTGCTGCTGGTCGAGGATCACGAGGAGATCTGGGACTTCCTCTCCCGCCGGCTGAAGCGTCGCGGCTACGACGTCATCCTGGCGACCGACGGCCAGCAGGCGGTCGACAAGGCGCGCAGCGAGCGCCCCGACGTCGTGCTGCTCGATATGAACCTGCCGATCCTGGACGGCTGGACGGCGGCCGGCATCATCCGGTCCTCGCCCGAATCGACCGGCATCCCGATCATCGCGCTCACCGCCCACGCCATGTCGGGCGACAAGGAGAAGGCGATCGCGGCCGGCTGCAACGACTACCACCCCAAGCCCGTCGATTTCGCGCGCCTCCTCACGCAGATCGAGGCCCTGGCCCCGTCCGGCGCACCCGCCGCCTAGGGTCCCGATGACGGGCAGGGCCTCAACCACGGGCCGCGACCGCGAGGGCGGCGGATTGCACGATCCGCTGTGCGGGAGCCGGCATGCGGCCTCCGACCGTCGCGGCCGCGACCACGACGGAGAGCGCCGCCCCGATCGTCGGCACCACGGCGTTGGCGCGCGCCGCGCGGCCGAGCGTCCGTCCCATCGC
>CAHJXE010000199.1 GCA_903644085.1 Hyphomicrobiales bacterium | reverse complement strand
TCTCCGCGAGGGGGAGAGGTCGAGTCGGCCTAGCCGACCGGGTGAGGGGGAGGCGAGCTCGTCACCCCTCACCTTAACCCTCTCCCACTGGGAGAGGGTTCCCGCGCTACTGCTGTTTCCGGGACGCATCGTCTCACTGCGACGCCGTCTTCGCGGGGTACGAGAAGGTCCAGTCGACCGAGAACGGCTCCCACCAGGCCGGGACGCCCGTCTCCTTGTCGACGTGGCGGTAGAGCCCGTTATCGGAGGGCGGCGTCAGCCGGAACGTGACCTTGTACTGCCCGGAGCCGCCGAACTCGACGTTGTTCGCGTAATGTACGCCGTCATTCGCGCTCATCGGCAAGAGGTAGCCGGATTTGCGGAACTTGGCGTTGCCGACCTTCTCCAGCGTGTAGAGGATGCGCACGTTCGGGATCCACTCGTCCTCCTTGAAGCCGTGCATCTCGCCCTTGGCGGCGTGGAGGTCGAGCTCGAGGTGGACCGGGTCCTTCGCCATCGTCATCCCGGCGCGCATCGGCGACATCTCGATGCCAAGCAAATAGTGCGGCACGAGCTGCATCTCGTTCTTCACCAGGGGCTCGCCGACATAATACTCCTTGGCGAATGACGAGGTCGTGAGAAGCGACGAACACAGGAGCGAGCCTGCCAGGACGAAGAGCTTGCGCATCTTGGATTCCGCGTTGGTGATGCACCTCGATACGGTGGAACGCGCTCAGATACAACGATCGGTCTCTCACATCGTAGAATAGAACAGTTCGAAACTGTTCAATTTGCCTGCAGTGAGCCAGCCTCGTCTTGAACGGTTCGGCGCGAGAGTGCCACGCGTGCTGTGGGATCGGTCGAGCGCCGCGCGAGTTGAGGGATACGGGTGCGGCCGCGACAGCCGGGCCGACGGAGTGAAGCATGGCACAGGCGCATCGTGTGGAAGCGAACGGAGCCTCGATCCCGGCGATAGGGCTCGGCACGTTCAAGATGACCGGCGAGACCTGCGAGCGCGCGGTCGCACAGGCGCTCGCCTGCGGCTACCGCCACATCGACACGGCCCGGATGTACGACAACGAGGCGGCGGTCGGCGCGGGCCTCAAGGCCGGCGGCGTGCCGCGCGAGGAGGTCTTCGTCACCACCAAGGTCTGGTGGGAGGACATCGCGCCGGGTGATCTCGAACGCTCCGCCGAGGCCAGCCTCAAGCGGCTCGGGCTGAGCCAAGTCGACCTGCTCCTCATCCATTGGCCGAACGCCGCCGTCCCGGTCGCGCGATCGACGGCCGCGCTCTGCGCGGCGAAGCGCGCCGGCCTCGCGCGCCATATCGGCGTCTCCAATTACACGGTCGCGCTACTGGACGAAGCGGTCGGCGCCGCGAACGAACCGCTCGTCACGAACCAGGTCGAGTATCATCCCTATCTCGACCAGTCGCGCTTGAAGTCGGCGATCCGCCGCCACGGCATGGCGATGACCTCCTACCGCCCGCTCGGTGGTTCGGACATCCTCGACGACCCGACCCTCGCGTCGATCGCCGAGGCGCATGGACGCCAAGCCTCGCAGATCGTGCTGCGCTGGCACGTGCAGCAGCCCGGCATCGTGGCCATTCCGAAATCCGGCACGCCGGAGCGCATCCGCCACAATATCGAGGTGTTCGACTTCGCGCTCACCGACGACGAGATGGCGCGGATCTCGGCGCTGGCGCGGCCGGAGGGGCGGATGGTGAAGCCCTCCTTCGCGCCGCGCTGGGACGAGGCGGCTTGAGATCGCGCCGGTCGGCGAGCGGACGTCAGGGTTCGTCCACGATCGCGATGCGGTAGACGCCCTTGAAGTCGTCCGGGTCGACCGGGCGGCCCTTGCGCGTGATCACGATGCGCCCGTCCTTCATCATACGCACCGCGACGCGCCGCACCTGCGTCATGAGGCGGCTCCACGCCTCCGGCCTGTCGCCCGCGATCGCCCGGGCGGCCTCCGACGGGCAGATGGTCTTGCCCACACCCCGCGCGGTCGCGAGGTCCAGGAGCGTGGCCTCGATCCGCTCGGGCGCGATCTGGTCGGGTGAGCTCATCGGATCCTCACGGTTTGCCGGGCCAGGGGCCCTCCCCCAGGGCCGCGAGCGCGTCCGAGGCGAATTGTCGCCGCCACATGACGAAGAGCACGGCGGCGGTGGACGCGATCATCACATAGGCGTTCACGAACCAGCCGAGATAGGCGACCGCGAAGAAGAAGGCGCGCTGCCCTCGGTTGAAGTGCCGGCCCGCGACCGTGTTCATGGAGGCGGCACGCCAAGCCGCGACCTCGACCTCGCGCGGGTCGGAGCCTTTCGTGGGCATCGCGCCGATCAGGATCGCCGAATAGTTGAACAGCCGGTAGGACCACGAGAACTTGAAGAACGCGTAGACGAAGATGACCGTGAGCCCCAGCGTCTTCAGCTCCCAGACGAGCTTCGTCGTCACGAAGCCGAAAGGCAGGTCGGCGAACAGCGTCAGCACCTCCTGCGTCGAGCGCAGCAGCGCGAGCGAGGCGCCGATCGCGAGGAGCGAAGTCGAGGCGAAGAAGGCCGTGCCGTTCTGCAGGCTGGAGTTCAGGTTGCCGTCGAGGATGCGGTTGTCGCGCCCCGCCGACTCGCGCATCCACGCGTAGCGATGACTGTGCATGAGCCGGTTCAGGCTCTTGCGGCCGATATTATGCTCCACCCCGAGATGGTAGCCGATCCAGCACGCGGCGTAGAACAGCATCGCCACGATATCGATGGCGGTGAACCCCGCGAGCCCCATGCGTCCGTCCGAGATGGTGGTGAGCGCGCTGGGACTCGAACCCAGGACCTACAGATTAAAAGTCCGTTGCTCTACCGGCTGAGCTACGCGCTCGCTCGAGCCGTGAGATAGGGGACGGCGGGAAGCGGGTCAAATGAGATGTCGGGCGGATCGATGAGGGCGGACGACGCGACGCAGGGCTGGCCCACCTTCATCCGCACCGCCGCCTGGACCACGCTCGGGCTCGCGGCGGCGCTCTACGGTTTCGTGATCGCGATGGACCCCTACGGGACGCGGGTCACGGCCGGCGGCCGCGAGGTCCCGCTCATGGATATCAACCAACGCTACATGTACCCGCAGATCGCGCGGGCAGCGCTCTACGATTCCGCCGTGTTCGGCACCTCGACGATGCGGCTGCTGGACCCGGAGCAGCTCGACGCGAGGCTCGGCGGGCGCTTCGCCAACCTCGCGATGAACGCCGCGACGCCATGGGAACAGGCGCAGCTCCTGGGCCTCTATCTCCGCCATCAGCCGACGCCGCGCCAGCTCGTCTTCGGGATCGACCGGCACTGGTGCCTGCCGGAGGACGTGCGGCTCAGCTTCCGGTCCTTCCCGCCCTGGCTCTACGAGGAGGGCTGGGTGGGTGACCTGCCGCACCTGTTCAACTTCAAGTCGCTGGAGATCGCCGGGCGGGTCGCGCTGGCCCGCCTCGGCCTCGCGCGGGAGCGCATGCGGCGCGACGGCTACGGGGTCTTCACGCCGCCCGAGAGCCGCTACGACCTCGCGCAGGCGCAGCGCCACATCCGGGCGAACTCTTCGCCCTTCCTGGAGGGCGACGAAGCGACACCCGTGGCAGGGACGCAGGGCGGGGCGGAGCCGTTCCCGTCCCTCGTCTGGCTGTCGCGGATGCTGGACCTCGTGCCGCGCGAGACCCGCACGCTCCTCGTCATGCCGCCGATCCATGTCGCGGCCCAGGCCAAGCCGGACACGCCGGACGCGGCGCGGGAGCACGCCTGCACGGCGCGCGTGCTCGACCTCGCGGCCCGGCACGGCACGACGGTCGTCGATTACCGCCGGCCCTCCGCCATCACGACGCAGGATGGGAACTACTGGGACCCGCTCCACTACCGGATCGGGCTCGCGGCCCGGATCGTCGACGACCTCGCGGCGGTCTCGGCTGGCGGGGGCGACGCGGGCGACGGGACATATCGCGTGATCAGGCCTGCCGAGTGAGGGCTCCCAACGGTCCTCATGCTGAGGTGCCGGCCGTAGGCCGGCCTCGAAGCACGGTAGCCGTTGTGCCACCTGGAGACCTCCTTCGAGGCCCGCTGCGCGGGCACCTCAGGATGAAGGCGAGTTGGCTCGTGCGGCTTGGCCCCCTTCGCCCGCCCACCCCTCACGCGTCTCCGCGATGAAATCCGCGAGCCGCCCGGCCGAGATGGCGGCGCGCAGCCCCGCCATCAGGTCCTGGTAATACGCGATGTTGTTCCAGGTGAGCAGCATCATGCCGAGGATCTCGCCCGCCTTCACGAGGTGGTGCAGGTAGGCGCGACTATAGGTGCTCGCGGCCTCGCAGGACGAGGCGGGGTCGAGCGGGCGGATGTCGTCCGCGTGGCGGGCGTTGCGCAGGTTGATGCGGCCACCGCGGGTATAGGCCATGCCGTGGCGGCCGGCGCGGGTCGGCAGCACGCAGTCGAACATGTCGATGCCGCGCCGCACCGCCTCCACGATGTCGTCCGGCGTGCCGACCCCCATGAGGTAGCGCGGCTTCGCGACGGGCAGGTGCGGCAGCGTCACGTCGAGGGTCGCGAGCATGGCGGCCTGCGGCTCACCGACCGCGAGGCCGCCGACCGCGTACCCCTTGAGGTCGAGATCGGCCAGCGCCCGCGCGCTCTCGACGCGCAGCCGCTCGGTGACGCCGCCCTGCACGATGCCGAACAGCGCCCGCCCCGGCTGCTCCCCGAAGGCGACGCGGCAGCGCTCGGCCCAGCGCAGCGACAACCGCATCGCGGCCTCGACCGCCTCGTGCGAGGCCGGCAGCCGCACGCACTCGTCGAGCTGCATCTGGATGTCGGAGCCGAGCAGCCCCTGGATCTCGATCGCGCGCTCAGGCGTCAGCACGTGGCGCGAGCCGTCGAGGTGCGACTGGAAGGTCACGCCCGTCTCGTCGAGCTTGCGCAACGCCGACAGCGACATGACCTGGAAGCCGCCGGAATCCGTGAGGATCGGGTGCGGCCAGTTCATCAGCTTGTGGAGGCCGCCGAGCCGCGCAACCCTCGCCGCCCCCGGCCGCAGCATGAGGTGGTAGACGTTGCCGAGCACGATGTCGGCGCCCGCCGCCCGCACCTGCCCGGGATACATGGCCTTCACGGTCGCGGCCGTGCCGACCGGCATGAAGGCCGGCGTCCGGATCTCGCCGCGCGGCGTCGCGACCGTGCCCGTGCGGGCCGCGCCGTCGCTCGCGCCGAGCGTGAAGCCGAAGGCGTCGCTCACGCGCTCGCCCGCTCGATCAGGCAGGCATCGCCGTAGGAGTAGAACCGGTAGCCGGACGCGACCGCGTGCGCGTAGGCGGCGCGCATCCGCTCGAGCCCTGCGAAGGCCGACACCAGCATGAACAGCGTCGAGCGCGGCAGGTGAAAGTTCGTCATGAGGAGGTCGACCGCGCGGAACCGGTAGCCCGGCGTGATGAAGATGTCCGTCCAGCCGCTGAACGGGCGGACCGTGCCGTCCGGCCCGGCCGCGCTCTCCAGGAGCCGCAGCGAGGTCGTGCCGACCGCCACGATTCGGCGACCCTGCCCGCGCGCCTCGTTCAGCGCGTCGGCCGTGGCGGCGTCGATCACCCCCCACTCGGCGTGCATCCGGTGCGCCTCCGTGGTCTCCGCCTTGACGGGCAGGAAGGTGCCGGCCCCGACATGCAGCGTCACGAAGTGCCGGCTCGCGCCCGCCGCCTCGACCCGCCGCGCGAGCTCTTCCGTGAAGTGCAGCCCCGCGGTCGGGGCCGCGACCGCCCCGTCCTGGCGGGCGTAGTGGGTTTGGTAATCGGCCGCGTCCCGCGCGTCCGTCGCGCGCTTGCCCGCGATATAGGGCGGGAGCGGCACCTCGCCGACGGACGCGACCGCGGCATCGAGCGACGGCCCGGCGCGGTCGAAGGCGAGGAGCACGTCGCCCCCCTCCCCGCGCTCGACGATCTCGGCCTCGCACGCCCCGAAGCCGACGCGGTCGCCAACGGCGAGCCGCTTCGCAGGCCGCGCGAAGGCGCGCCAGCGGTCCGGCGCCACGCGGGCATGGAGCAGGATCTCGACGCGGGCCGCGACGCCGTTCCGGGTGCGAACCCCGTGCAGGCGGGCCGGCATGACGCGGGTGTCGTTGAAGACGAGGGCGTCGCCCGGCCGGATCAGGCCCGGGAGGTCGCT
>CAHJXE010000198.1 GCA_903644085.1 Hyphomicrobiales bacterium | reverse complement strand
CCTGATCCAACGCGATCGCGTAAGCTCCCGTCAGCTCACGGACACGACGTAACTCGCGTACTCGTCCGCGTTCATCAGCTCGGCGAGTTCACGCGGGTCCGCGATCCGGATTTTGAAGAACCAGCCACGCCCCGACGCATCCTCGTTGACGGTGCCGGGCGCGGCCTCAAGATGGGGATTGACCGCCACGACCTCGCCCGAGACCGGCGCGAAGATGTCGCTCGCGGCCTTCACACTCTCGACCACCGCCGCCTCCTGACCCTTGCGGAGGACACGGCCGAGTTCGGGCAGTTCCACGTAGACGACGTCGCCGAGCTGTGACTGCGCGTAATCGGTGATCCCCACCGCCCCGGTCTCGCCATCGACCGAGATGTATTCGTGGTCGCGCGTGTACCGGACCGTCATCGATCGGCCTCATGCAGGGTGCGAAAGAGCCGGCCTGGCCCCTTGAGCGACCTCGTCAAACCCGAGGTCGGGTCCTTGAACCGGTGTCTAAGGCGGGCCTGAGAAGCCTGTCAACGCGCTGCGCCCGCCGCGATGCTGCCGCAACAACGATCCAGTACCATCGACATCTGGGCGGCCTTGGAGACATGAGATGATCGAACGCAGGAGCCTGCTGGCGGCCCTCGCGGCGCTGCCGGGACTCGCGACCGGGTTGCCCTCGCGCGTCCAAGCGCAAGCAGCCAACCAGTGGTTCTCGGTCACGGGAGACGACGGACACCCGGTGCCGAACACGCGCGCGCCGATCGAACTCGTCGAGGAGATCGAGGAGTTGCCGGGCGCGATCTGGTCGGGGCCGGCCTCCGCCTCCGTCAAGCTCGTCGAGTTCTACGACTACAATTGCCCCTGGTGCCGGGCCGCCGAGGCGGTGCGCGACGAACTCCGGCGCGCCAACCCCGACCTGCGCGTCGGCATCGTCAATAATCCCATCCTATCGCCGGGCTCCGTCCAGGCCGCCAAGGTCGACCTCGCGGTGCTGAAACTGGGAGGCGCGAAGGCCTCTTTCGCGCTGCATCAGCGGCTCTTCGCCCAACCGGGTCGCATCGACGGACCGCGCGCGCTCGACGTCGCGGCGGGCGGCGGGATCGACCGCGCCGAGGTCGAACGCGTGGCGGACGGACCGGAGGTGCGCGAGATGCTCGGCCGGCAGATGCGGCTCGCCGCCTCGCTCGGGCTCGCGGCGACGCCCTCCTACGTGATCGGGGGCGCGGCTTTGCTGGGCTATCCGGGGCCGGAGACTCTCAAGCGCGTCGTCGAGGCGACACGTCGATGCGGCACGATCGGGTGCTGAGGGCCTGAGCCCGGTTCATCCCCGAGCGCGGCGCCGCCGCGCCGGCTTCGCGGCCCCGCCGCCGGTGCCGAGCGACACCTCGATATCGAACTCGCCCGTCCCGGGCGGCACCACGAGGCCGTCCTCCACGACGACGAAGCTCTCCTCGTAACGCCCCGGCGGGATCGTGACGCCCCCGCGCGCGACGCGGCGCGCGAGGACCTGGTCGCCGTGCTTCAGCGCGATCGTGACCGGCGTGTCGAAACGCCCGTTACCGCCGCCTGGGCCGAGCAGCGCGCGACCCTGGACGCCGACCTTCACCACGACGGACCCGTCCGGCCGACCGGAGCACTCGCGCGCGACGTTCGCGATCGACACCTGGGAGCGCACGCCGTCGGTGCCGCTGCCCGTGACGGCCCGAATCGCCGCCCCGCCCTCCGACACGGTGACGGGCGGGCAATCCGCGACCTCGATCGAGCCCGCCGACGCGAGCGGAGGCGCGGTCATGCCGCCATACATCAGAAGGTTCTGGAGAGCGTTCGTCTCCCCCGACCCCGTCGACGTGCAGGCGCCGAGCGCCGTCAACGAAGCGAACGCCGCGAGCCGCAGGTTGCTGGACATGCTGGACATCCCTACGGCAGCGCGTCGAAGCCCGGGCCGAAGCCTTCGAGCGAGACCGGGATGCCGACTCCCTCCTCCGGGGTCTGGAACACGATAAAGGTCGCGGTCTTTCCGCTCTTCAGCTGACCCAGCAGCGTGTCCTCCATCACGACCTCTGCGACGCAGCCGGTCGTCAGGCAGCGCACGAAGCCCGCGCGGCCGACATCCGCGTTGTCGATCTTCAGCCCGAGCCCCGCCGGCAGGAGCACGCCCAGCGGCGCGACCACGCGCAGGAGCCGGCTCTTGGCGTCCGCCGTCTTCAGCACGATGACGAGCAGGGTGACGTTCGGCCTGTCCTCGGCCGCGACGTTCTGCACCAGCGCGCATTGCTCGGCCTTGGCGCCGGCCGGCGTCTCGCAGCGCAGCTGCCAATCGTTGAAGGTGTTGCGCACCACGCCCTGCGCGAGCGCTGCGGGTGTGGCACCCGCGAGACCGGCCGCCAGGGTGGCGGCCCCGAGTGCCGCGACGGCGAGAGACCTCAGCGTCGCGCGTATGGATAGCGCCATGTCGTGTTCCCGACGCCGGCTCGTCGTTCGGCGGTCGTCGATTTGGGACCACGCCGAGTGTCGGCGTGTCAAGCGCAGGCATGCGGCCGCGTACGGCGCGATCGCTCAAATTCGACGGATCTCGATCAAGCGAACTTGAGGTCTGTGGGCCATCCTCCCCTTCGGATCGAGGACGGGCGGATGAGCGTACGGGGAGGCGGTAAGGTTGCGCGGGAGATCGTCGCCTCTGCGCTCGTGTGCCTGCTCGCCGGGCTGACGCCGACCGCCGCGGGCGCGATGGCGTCCGGCGGGGCCGAGACCGTCGATAGGGCCTCGGCCCGACCTCCGGCGACGACCGCAAGCTTGGATCCACCCACGGATCTGCGCGCAGCCGAACCGTTCCGCCTCGCGCCGAGCCGGGCAGACGACAGGTTCGCGCACAAGTGGCGGGAGGTCTCCGTCGCGATCGCGGCCGACCGCGCGGTCCTCGCAGCCTGCCGCATCGCACCGGCCGGGTGCCCCGAGGCGGCCCGCCGTTTCGGGGCCGTCGTGGCGCAGGCCGAGGCCGAGACGGGCCGTGCGCGGCTTGGGCACCTCAATCGAGCGATCAACCTCGCGATCACCTATACGAGCGATCTCGTCCAGCATGGGCGCGACGACGTCTGGAGTTCGCCGCTCGCGACCTTCGCGTCCCGCATGGGGGATTGCGAGGATTACGCGATCGCTAAATACGTGGCGCTGCTCGAAGCCGGGGTCGCGCAAGAGGACCTGCGGGTCGTCGTCGTGGACGAGCGATGGTCGGGCCTCCACGCGGTCGCGTCGGTGCGGCTGGACGGCGCCTGGCTCGTGCTCGACAACCGGCGCATGGCGCTGATCGAGGATCGCGACGTTGCCGGATACCGCGCGGTCGCGACCTTCGACGGGCGCGCGACGAGCTCCGTCGTGGTGGATTCGGGCGTCGCGAGGACCGAACCGCCGGGTCCGTCAGGCGTCTCCGAACCGGCCTCCTGACACGGGGTCGCAGAGGGAGATCCCCTCTGGGGACGCGGCCCAAATGACGCATCGACGGGTGGGTGCGCCACGTTGCTTCCGACCCATCTATGTGTTCTTAAACACTTCCAAAGTCGGACGCGGAAGCGTCGCTCGTGGACCGTCGGACCGCCCGCGTCGACCATCAGGTCGGACCGGTGACGGGGGCGGTTCGGGACAGGGTATGTCGATGACAAACTTGCACGCCAAGGCGTTTCGGATCGCGGTCGCGGTCGCGTCGTTGGGTCTTCCCGCCGGGTCGGCGCTCGCGGCCGGGACCGGTCAGCCCGAACGCTGGCAGATCGCGATGCAGAACCCCGTGACGCCGATCGCGCGCGAACTGAACGCGTTCCACACCGAGGTCATGTGGCTCATCACCGCGATCACGATCTTCGTGGCGGGACTGCTCGCCTACTGCATCTTCAGGTTCAACGAGCGCGCCAACCCGACGCCCTCGAAGACCGCCCACAATACGCCGATCGAGATTGCCTGGACGATCATGCCGGTGCTGATCCTCGTGCTGATCGCGATCCCGTCCTTCCGGCTCCTGCGCAACCAGCTCATCGTGCCCAAGCCCGACCTCACCGTGAAGTCGATCGGGCACGCCTGGTACTGGGAGTACGAGTACCCGGCCGACCAGGGCGGCGGGTTCAAGTTCGATTCGAACCTCGTCGAGGAGGCCGACCTCAAGCCCGGCGATCTCCGGCTGCTGACCGTCGACAACGAACTCGTCGTGCCGGTCGATAAGGTAGTGCGCGTGCAAGTGACGGGCGCCGACGTGCTGCACTCCTTCGCGATGCCGTCCTTCGGCATCAAGATGGACGCGGTCCCGGGCCGGCTGAACGAGACGTGGTTCAAGGCCGAGCGCGAGGGCGTCTATCACGGCCAGTGCTCGGAATTGTGCGGTCAGCGCCATGCCTTCATGCCGATCACCATCCGCGTCGTGAGCCAGCCGGACTACGCGTCCTGGATCACGCAGGCGAAGAGCAAGTACGTGGCGATCACGCCCGCCGACGGCCCGAAATTCGCCGACGCGGCCACCGCCTCCACCCGCTAACAGACAATCCAAGGACCTGGGGCTTCCCTCATGGCATACGCAGCTGACGCCGGCCAGGCCGCCCACGAGCACCACGGTCATCCGACCGGATGGCGCCGATGGCTGCTCTCGACCAACCACAAGGACATCGGCACGCTCTACCTGATGTTCTCATTCTGCGCAGGCATCGTCGGCGGCCTCCTGTCGATCGGCATGCGGATGGAGCTCCAGGAGCCGGGCCTCCAGATCTTCTCGAACCCGCAGACCTACAACGTGTTCGTGACCGGGCACGGGCTCATCATGGTGTTCTTCCTCGTCATGCCGGCCCTCATCGGCGGGTTCGGCAACTGGATGGTGCCGCTCATGATCGGCGCGCCCGACATGGCGTTCCCGCGCATGAACAACATCTCGTTCTGGCTGACGGTGGCGGGCTTCGGGCTTCTCATCACGTCGCTGTTCTTCGAGGGTGCGCCGGGATCGCTCGGCTTCGGCGGTGGCTGGACCGTCTATCCCCCGCTCTCGACGACCGGCCATCCCGGGCCGGCGCTCGATTTCGGCATCTTCGCGCTCCACCTCGCGGGCGCGGGGTCGATCCTCGGCGCGATCAACTTCATCACCACCATCCTGAACATGCGCGCGCCGGGCATGACGCTGCACAAGATGCCGCTCTTCGCCTGGGCGATGCTGGTCACGGCGTTCCTGCTGCTGCTGGCGCTCCCGGTCCTCGCCGGCGCGATCACCATGCTTCTGACGGATCGCAACTTCGGCACGACCTTCTTCGACCCGGCCGGCGGCGGTGACCCGATCCTGTACCAGCACCTGTTCTGGTTCTTCGGTCACCCCGAAGTGTACATCATGATCCTGCCGGCCTTCGGCATCGTGTCGCACATCGTGTCGACCTTCTCGAAGAAGCCGATCTTCGGCTACCTGGGCATGGCCTACGCCATGGTGGCGATCGGGGTCGTCGGCTTCGTCGTGTGGGCGCACCACATGTACACGGTCGGCCTCTCGCTGCAGACGCAGGCGTATTTCGTCTTCGCCACGATGGTGATCGCGGTGCCGACGGGCGTGAAGATCTTCTCGTGGATCGCCACCATGTGGGGCGGGTCGATTCGATTCTCGGCCGCGATGCACTGGGCGGTGGGCTTCATCTTCCTGTTCACCGTCGGCGGCGTCACGGGCGTGGTGCTCGCGAATGCCGGCATCGATCGCTACATGCACGATACCTACTATGTCGTGGCGCACTTCCACTACGTGCTGTCGCTCGGCGCCGTCTTCATGATCTTCGGCGGCATCTACTACTGGTTCCCGAAGATGTCGGGTCGCATCATCCCGGAGAAGATCGGCATCCTGCACTTCTGGATCTCGTTCATCGGCGCGAACATCCTGTTCTTCCCGATGCACTTCCTGGGGCTTGCCGGCATGCCGCGCCGCTATGCGGACTACCCGGACGCGTTCGGCCCCTGGAACCGCATCGTGTCGTTCGGAGCCTACCTGTTCTTCGCCGGGCTCTTCGTATTCCTCTACGGCGTATGGCGCGCGTTCCAGAGCAGCGAGCGGGCAGCCGGCAACCCGTGGGGTGCGGGCGCGACGACACTGGAGTGGACGCTGCCCTCCCCGCCGCCGTTCCACCAGTACGAGACGCTGCCGCGCATCGCCGACACCGAGCATTGATCTGACGGGCGGCTCCCCAGCCGCCCGCCTGACGCGATTGGGTCCGCGCTCCGCGCGGAGATGG
>CAHJXE010000197.1 GCA_903644085.1 Hyphomicrobiales bacterium | reverse complement strand
CGCCTCGCTCTCACTCAATCACGCCTCCCGCCATAGCGTCTTCGGAGAATGATCCGAGCCGCGCGATCACGCAAGACTCGGAGGGCAGACCGCTTATGATCGGACCGGGGCGCAGAAGGCCTCCCGGCGGGAGAGCGTGCGACGAGGCCTCATGCCTATCCGGAAGCGGCGCTCCCATCACCTACCGCTTCGCCGCGACCTCTCCTCGGGGAGAGGTGTCGCAGCAAGCTTGCGGTCTGAGCAGCACGACCTCTGATGTCTCGACTCAAACCTTGAGATCGATCGCGAGATCCGCGACCTCACGCTCGGCGCCCGTCCCATAGGCAATCGCCGCACAGGTCGGATCTTCGCGGCGTGCGCGGCGGAACTGCGCCATCCGTCGGTCGCAAGCGATCAGTTGAGCCACGAACCCGGCCATCGGCCGCCGTCCGGTTTCGGTCCTGGACCCCACCGTCAAGGCGCGGCACTCGAGACTTGCGTCGTGAGCTGGATCTCGGCCTGTATCTTGGAAAGCCTGGTCGTCCGCCATCGGAACGCCTCCTCGTCTCTCCAGACCGACCCGCAAGCCCCCTGCCAGGGTTTACGCCTCTTTAAGACCCGCGGCCGCATCGTTTCGGCACAGCCCGGTCCGGAGATCAACTTCGGATGCCGGTCCGACGTTCCGTCGGGCGAGGGCCGGCGGGGGGACGGCGATGCGGCTGGACGAGGGACGCAACGCGGCGGCAGCTCTCGCGCTGCATCCCGGAGGACGTCCGAGCGATCCCCGTAGAACTCTCACGGCCATCGGGTTCGTGGTCTACGATTGGGACCTCGCGTCCGATCGCCTGCACTGGGGCACGAACGCCGCCGAGGTCCTGGGCTTTCCCGACATCTCCGCCTGGACATCCGGAAGCGATTTTGCCGGGATCGTCGAGGCCGGCGACGGGGACCGCGCCGAGACGATCGCGGCCGCAACGGGCACGGACGAAGGCTCCGGCATCCCTTACTCGGCGCGCTACACGATCCGCCCTCGCCCCGACCGCGCCGTCCTGGTCGAGGATACCGGGCGCTGGTACGCGGGACCCGACGGGCGGCCCGCCTTCGCGCACGGCGTGATGCGAGTACGCCTGCCCGAGGCCGGCCCGGCCGAGCCGCCGGGCGTGCGCGAGCGGTCGTCGTTCCTGGGCCAGATCGCCGGCGATGTCGGCGAATCGGCACGCAGCAAGCGCCCGCTCACCGTCTTCGCGATCTCGATCGAGAACCTCGCCCAACTGAACGAGCAGCTCGGCTACGAGGGCGGCGACGCCGTCCTCAAGGTGGCGATGGATCGCATGCGGACCGTCATGCGCCGCCGCGACCGGTTCGCGCGCTATGCCGGCAATCGCTTCGTGCTGGCACTGCGGGGCTGCTCCCCCGAGCAGGCTCGTATCGCGGCCGACCGGCTGCGGCGCGCCGTCTCGTGCGAGCCGATCGAGACCGCGCGCGGGCCGGTGCAGGCCCACATTCTGGTCGGCTCGGCCACTGCGCCCGACCACGCGCTCGACGCCTCCGGCCTGCTACACCGCGCAGAGCAGAGTCTGACGATCGCCAAGCGCCGTCTCGGACCGGCCGTCGTCGCCTACGATCCGGGCCAGGTGCGCAAGATCGACCGACGCTCGCCGGACGAGAGGCTTATCGACATCGTCCAGCTCCTGAACGGACGGCGCATCGCGATGGCACGCCAGCCCATCGTGGACGCGACGACCCGCCGGACCGTGTTCAGCGAGGCGCTGCTGCGGGTCCGCCACGCGGATGGCAGCATACTGGCGGCCGGGCACGTGATCCCGGCGACGGAGCGTAGCGGCCTCGTGCCTCTGGTGGACGCTCGCATGATGGAGCTCGCGGCCGACCACATGGCGCGGCATCCGGACGAGCGCCTCTCGGTCAACGTGTCGCCCATGACGCTCGAGTCGCAGGACTGGCTCGCGACCTTCGCGGCCCATCTCGGCCGGGACGCGGGCATCGCGCAGCGGTTGATCGTCGAGGTGACCGAGACAGCGGCCATCCGCCATCCGGACGCGATGCGCCGCCGGCTCGACGCCATGAAGGCCTTGGGCGTCGCGATCGCGATCGATGATTTCGGCTCGGGCCACACCTCGTTCAAGCAGCTGCGGGACTTTCCCGTGGACATGGTGAAGCTGGACGGGGCCTTCGTGCAGAGCCTCGCGACGTCCTCCACCGACGGGTTCTTCGTCCGGACCTTGATCGATCTCGCGCAACATCTCGGCCTTACGACCGTCGCCGAATGGGTCGAGGACGAGGCGACCGCGCGCCTGCTCGCGGATTGGGGCGTCGATTACCTCCAGGGCGACCACATCGGCGCGCCGAGCCTCGCCGACATCGATCAGGCCGACCTTCCGGCGCGGGTCGCGTGAGCGCTACTTCCGGCTGAGCGATTCCAGCTGTTTTTGCATGTCGGCCATCTGCCGCTTCAGGGTGTCGAGATCCGACGTCGCCGCCGGCGGCTCCGCAATTCCCGTCTTCTCGCCGCCCGCCGGGGCGGCGAGCGGCATCGCGGCGAAGGGCGACCACATCCGCATCGCGTCCGTGAAGAAGCTCATGTTGGTGCGTACCTGGTCCTCGATCGCGTGCAGCGTCACGGGCCCGAATGTGCTCTCCATCTGCTCGCGCAGCTTCACCTGGTCGCGCGTGAGATTATCCATCGAGAACTCGAGGTAGCGCGGCACGAGTGCCTGAAGGCTGTCGCCGTAGAAGCGGATGAGCTGGCGCAGGAAGGTCGTCGGCAGGAGGCTCTGTCCCGACTTGTTCTCCTGCTCGAAAATGATCTGCGCGAGCACGGTGCGGGTGATGTCCTCGCCGCTCTTCGCGTCGGTCACGACGAAGTTCTCGCCCGCCCGCACCATGCCGGAGAGGTCCTCCAGCGTCACATAGGTGCTGGTACCCATGTGATAGAGACGTCGGTTGGCGTATTTCTTGATGATCGTGGGTGCTTTCTCGGTGGCCATCTCGTGCGATCATGTCCTGTGCATGCCGTGGTGTCCCACGCTTCATGCTGCGCCGCAATCATGCAGCATGACCGCAATATGGATGAGACCGCCGACGGAACGGCGTCGACCGACAAGCTTGCGACCGAGCGTCAGGCCGCAGCCTTCATCCCGACGCTCGTCTTCCGGGCGAGTCGCGCCAGAAGGTAGTCGACCTCTTGGCGCGCCTTGGCGCCGAGCACCGAGCCGGGCTTGCGCTGCGCGTCGGACGCGATGAGGCCGCGGGTCATCAGCACGTATTTGCGCACCGCCAAGCCCACGCCTTGCTGCTGCTCGTAGCGCAGCAGTGGCAAGTGGGCATCGAAGACGTCGTGCGCCTCGTCGCGCCGCCCGGCCTTCTGCAACCGCACCACCTCGACCAGCATCTCCGGAAAAGCGTAGCCGGTCATCGCGCCGTCCGCCCCGCGCTCGGTCTCGAAATCGAGGAAAAGGCCGCCATTGCCGGTGAGGATCGAGATCGGCCGCATCGAGCCGTCGGCCTGGAAGGCGCGCAATGCCGAGATCTTCTCCAGGCCCGGCCAGTCCTCGTGCTTGAGCATGGCGCAGGAGGGGTTCTCCTGGACGATCTGGCGGATCACCTTGGGGGTCATCTGAACCGAGAGTGTCAGCGGGTAATCCTGGATCACGAAGGGCACGTCGGGCCCGATCGCCTCGATGGCGCCCCGATAATAGGCGAGGATCTGCTCGTCCGTCCTGAGGCTCGGGACCGGCGCGATCATCACGGCCGCGGCACCCCGATCCATGACGGCGCGGGAGAGCGAGCGCATCGCCGCGAAGCCGGGCGCCGAGACGCCCACGATCACCGGCAGGCCGAGCCGCTCGATGAAGCGCGACGCGACGGCGAGCGATTCCTCCGGCTCCAACTTCGGCGCCTCGCCCATGATGCCGAGCACGGTCGCGCCCGTCGCGCCGGCCGCCCGGTAGGCCTCGATCAGCCGGTCGATCGAGCCCTCGTCGATCCGGCCGTCCTCGTGGAACGGGGTCGGGGCGATCGGGTAGACACCCTGGGCGGACGCGTCGAGGCGCATGGTGGTGATCCTGCGGTGATGGCGGTGCTTGATGCCATCGCGGCGCCATGTCGGTAAAGAGCACGGCGCGAGCGGAGTGACGCGATGACGAGCGGGTTGCGAAAAGGGCTGACCGCCTACGGCGATGCCGGGTTCTCGCTGTTTCTGCGCCGCGCCTTCATCAAGGCGATGGGCTACTCGGACGACGCGCTCGATCGCCCGATCGTCGGTATCACGAACACCTACAGCGACTACAACCCCTGCCACGGCAACGTGCCCCAGCTGATCGAGGCCGCGAAACGCGGCGTGATGCTGGCCGGCGCCATGCCGATGGTGTTCCCGACGATCTCGATCCACGAGAGCTTCGCGCACCCGACCTCCATGTTCCTGCGTAACCTGATGGCGATGGACACGGAGGAGATGATCCGCGCCCAGCCAATGGACGCGGTGATCGTCATCGGGGGCTGCGACAAGACCCTGCCGGCGCAGGTCATGGCGGCAGCCTCCGTCGACCTGCCGACGATCGTGATCCCGGTCGGCCCGATGGTGGTCGGCCATCACAGGGGCGAGGAACTCGGCGCCTGCACGGATTGCCGGCGGCTGTGGAGCGCGCACCGCGCGGGCGAGATCGACGCGGACGAGATCGAGGTGGTGAACGGCCGCCTCGCGCCCTCGGTCGGCACCTGCATGGTCATGGGCACGGCTTCCACCATGGCCTGCATGGTGGAAGCGATGGGGCTGGCGCTGCCGATGTCCGCCACGATCCCGGCTCCTCACGCCGAGCGGATCCGGATCGCCGAGGCCAGCGGCCGGCGCGCCGCCGCCATGGCGGTCTCGGGCGAGCCCCGGCCCAGCGCGCTCATGACCGTCTCGGCGTTTCGCAACGCCCAGGTCGTCATGCAGGCGATCGGCGGCTCGACGAACGGGCTCATCCACCTCACCGCGATGGCGAACCGCACGCCGGTCCGCATCGACCTCGAGGCTTTCGACGCGATCGGCCGGGAGGTCCCGGTGCTGGTCGACCTGAAGCCGTCCGGCGACCATTACATGGAACATTTCCACCACGCGGGCGGCGTGCCGAAACTCTTGCGGGAGCTCGGCGGCCTCGTCGACCTCGATGCGCCGACTGTCGCGGGCGGCACGCTGCGCGACATCGTGGCGGCGGCCGAGGACGTGCCGGGCCAGACCGTCATCCGGACGGCCGCCTCGCCCGTGAAGCCGACGGGCGCGATGGCGGTGCTGCACGGCAACCTCGCGCCGCGCGGCGCGCTCATCAAGCATTCCGCCGCGACGCCGCGCCTCCTCCAACATACGGGCCGCGCAGTCGTGTTCGAGTCGATCCCCGACATGGCGGCGCGGATCGACGATCCCGATCTCGACGTCACGGCGGACGACGTGCTTGTGCTGCGACAGGCGGGCCCCAAGGGCGCGCCCGGCATGCCGGAGGCCGGCTACCTGCCGATCCCGAAGAAACTCGGCCGTGAGGGCGTCAAGGACATGGTGCGCATCTCGGACGCGCGCATGAGCGGCACCGCCTTCGGCACGATCGTGCTCCACGTCACACCGGAATCGGCGGTCGGCGGGCCGCTGGCGCTGGTGCGGACCGGAGATATTATCCGGCTCGACGTCGAGGCGCGCCGGATCGACCTCCTGGTCGACGAGGCGGAGCTCGCTTCACGCACGGCGGCGCTTCCCGCGGCCACGCGCCCCGACTGGGCAGCCCGGGGCTATGCCCGGCTGTACCACGACACGGTCACGCAGGCGGATCAGGGCTGCGACTTCGACTTCATGCTCGCGCCGTGACGGTGTGAGGCGAGGGCGCCGAATTGCGTCAGACCGCCTTCGCCTCGACGTCCTCCGGCTCCTCGCCGTCCGTCACCGCGTCCGCGCCCGTGAAACCGTCGATCCAGCCCTGCTGCTCGGGCGACCCGTCCGCATATGGGCAGCTGCTACGGGGCTTACCATAGAGCCGCGCGTTCCGGCCCTGGATCAGCGGGCTGTCACTCGCGGTGGCTTCCTCATTCATGTGTCGCGTCCTGTCACTCGCTCGTTACCGGACACACAACGCGGCTGATGCCCAGTCGGGTTCACGTCATCTCGAACGTGATCGGATCCCGCTCCCGCCCGGGTGTGCCCTGTCAGAATTCCTCCCAACCGTCTTCGGCGGGTGCGGTCTGCTTCAGCGCGAGGTTGCCGCGGGTG
>CAHJXE010000196.1 GCA_903644085.1 Hyphomicrobiales bacterium | reverse complement strand
GCTTGACGCGCGCCTCGGAGGCGGTCGCGCCGGCCTGCGCCGCGGCGAGCTTCGTGCCGAGGTCGGTCTCGTGCGAACGGGATTGTTCGAGTTCATGCTCCAGGGCGGCGACCTTCCCGATGGCGTCGGCCTGCGCTCCCTTGGCGGCCACCGCGTCGGCGGCACGGGCCTCGAGGGTGGCGACCTGCCGCCGGGCCGAATCGAGATCGGTCTTGAGCCGATCGGCGGTCTCGGCCTTGGCCACCACGAGAGCTGCCGCCGATCTGGCCGCCGCCAGCTCGGCTTCCAGGGCGCCGACCTTGTCGCCCAGCGTCTTGGCGCGAGCTTGCGTGTCGGAGAGCGCGTGCTCGGCGGCCGCGATCTTGTCCGCCGCGATCTTCGCGTTCGCTCCGGCATCGGCGCGCGCGACCGTTGCGAGCTTGTCGTTGGCCGCCTTGCCCGCCGCGACCTCGGCCTGGAGCGCCGCCGTCCTGTCCTCGAGGCCCTTGGTTCGCACCTGCGCCCGAGCCAGCGCATCCTCGGCCGCAGCGATCCTGTCCGTCGCCTCCTTGCGCTCCGTGTCGCTGGAGCCGCCGGTCTGAACCGCCGCCAGCTTCGCGCGGAGCGCCGTCTCTCGCTCGCGGGCGTCCGCCAGCTCGGCCGTGGCCGTGGCGGCCTTGGCCTCGGCCGCTTTGGCGTCTGCCGCCTTCTCGGCCTGAGCAGCCGCCTTGGCTTCGGCGGCCTTCGCGAGATCGGGCCGCGAGGGCGGCGGGGGCACGTTCGCCTCGGGCTTCACCTCGGCGGTCCGCAGCGGCGGGGGCGGCGGAGCCTGCGTCTCCTCGTCGGCGACCTTCATCTCGGCCGGCCGTTTCGGGGGTGCGGGCGCGTCCTGCTTCGCCTCGCCCGGGTCGCGTTCCTGGCGCGTATCGGCCACGCGGTCGGCCCGGGGCTTCGGGTCTGGCTGAACCTTCGAGGCCTGGATCTGGCCCTTGGTCATCTCGGAGAGCTGGTTGTCGGTGATCACCTCGACCGGGATGCCCTCGTCGGCGTCCGGCAGCTTGTCACTCGTGAATGCGACGAAAGCGGCGAGCAGGATGCCGGCATGTGCCGCACCCGACACCCACAATCCCGGCCGATCGAACCGAAGCGCCACGGTGCGTCTACTCCGCGCCGATCACTTGGGATCGGATTCGGTCACGAGCGCGACGCGCTTGAAACCACCGGAGGTCACGATCGCCATCACCTGGGCGACGCGTCCGTAATCCACCTTCTTGTCGCCGCGCACGAAGACGCGCTCGTCCGCACCCGTCCTCGCGACGCTGTTCAGGCGCGGCACGATCTCGTTGTCCTGCAGCTCCGATTCGGCGAGGTAGACCTGCCCTGTCTGCTTGATCGAGAGCGTGATCGGCGTCTGATCGATGTTCAGCTGCGCGGCCTTGGTCTGCGGCAGGTCGAGCGGCACGCCGACCGTCATCAGGGGCGCCGCCACCATGAAGATGATGAGCAGGACGAGCATCACGTCGAT
Source organism: Hyphomicrobiales bacterium (assembly GCA_903644085.1). Taxonomy (GTDB): domain Bacteria; phylum Pseudomonadota; class Alphaproteobacteria; order Rhizobiales; family Beijerinckiaceae; genus Enterovirga. The sequence continues at coordinate 4,761 of CAHJXE010000196.1, read as the reverse complement.
GAACGGCGTCATGTTGATCTCGTTGATCGCGCCGGACTTGCGTCCGCGACGCCGGCGCCGTCCGGAGCCCGCCATCGATCCTGGAGCGAGTGCCATGGGGTGCGCTCCTCAGGCCGCGAGCGGGACGCGCTCGTCGATCTGCCGGGAGAGGATCGCCGAGAACTCGTCCGCGAAGCCTTCGAGGCGCGTCTGCACCTTGCCGACCTGGCCCTGGAGTTTGTTGTAGGCCAGCACCGCGGGAATCGCGGCGAAGAGCCCGATCGCGGTCGCGAAGAGCGCCTCGGCGATGCCGGGCGCCACGACCGCGAGGCTCGTGTTCTTGGAGGCCGCGATCGACGTGAAGGCGTTCATGATGCCCCACACGGTGCCGAACAGGCCGATATAGGGCCCGGCCGAGCCGATCGACGCGAGGAACAGCAGCCGCGAATCGAGCCGCTCGACCTCGCGCTGGATCGTGACGTCGAGCACCTTGTCGATGCGCTGCGACAAGCTCGCGAGTTGCCGGCCGGAGCCCTGGAAGCTGCGCTTCCATTCCCGCATGGCGGCGACGAAGAGCGACGCGATCCCGGTGCTCGGTCCGGCTTCATGCTCGCGGTAGAGATCGTCCAGCGACTGACCCGACCAGAACAGGTCCTCGAAGGCGTCCATCTGCACCTTCGTGCGCCGGAAGAGCATGGTCTTGTCCACGATGATCGCCCAGCACCAGACCGAGGCGCCGATGAGCCCCATCATGACGAGCTTCACGACCGGGTGGGCGCTCCAGAACAGTCCCCAGATCGAGAAGTCGTGTGCGGGCAGCGCGCCCATGGCATCGGCCGGGTTCATCCGTTCACATCCTCATGCCTGCGGCGCACCAAAGGCACACCCCATCGCGAACACTATGTCGGTTTCTGATTATGCTCGTTCGTTCGCCCCGGAATCTGTCGAAAGTAAGAGCGAGTTCTGCGAGGCGAACCAAGGCGTTCAGAGCGCGAGTTAAGCCACCCTCAAGGTTAAGGCTTGGTTGACGGGTTCTTGTCGCTACCGCTGCCGTGTGGTCGCACCCCGATCAACGGCCCGAGCGGCTTCGGGGCGGCGTCGTCGCGTCCGATGCCGGGCGCGTAGAGGGCCGAGATCGATCCGTCGAGGAACAGCGCGTTGCGGCAGCCCAGTTCGTCCCGGAACAGACGCGCGAAAGCCCCGAAGCTGACGGGCTCGTCGGAGATCGCGAACACGACGGTCTGCGGGTCGCGCACGCCGACGCCGTTGCGGATCTTGTGCGACGGGCCGTCGGCCGAGATCTGGGGGTGGATCCGGCCGTCTATGATCAGCATCGGGCCCGACTGCGTCGCGAGATCAGGCTTGATGCCGCGCTTGAGGTAAGCCTCCGTCTCGAGGATCCCCGCCCGGCGGCGGGCGACGTAGAAGATGCCGTTCGGCTTCAGGTGGAAATTCCCGGGCCCGTCGGCGGTGCTCGCGGGCGTGCGCTGACGCCCGCCCTGCACGTAGAGGCCGACCGGCGCGTAGTCCGGATGGTACATCCCGGCGTTCATCGCCATCACGAGGCCCGCCCCGGCGGGCGACTCGACCAGCCGCGAGAGGCTGCCGTAGGGGGCACCGTCCGGCGCGTCGAGATAGAGGTCGAGGTCCTGGCGCCTGAGATCGACCGTGCAGGCCGTGTAGCGTCCGCCCTCGAACACGAGGTTCCGGCAGAGCCCCCCAGGCTGGGCCGCCGTCGCGCCCGACTGCTTCGGCCCGACGAGGGACAGCGCCAGCAACGCGAGACAGAGCCGGCGCCGCATCGTGGTCGTCACGTGACGACCTCCGGCGAGGTCAGACGCGCGCGCAAGCCGTCCGGGATGCGCACCGGCCGCCCGCCCGCGACGGCCGCGACCTGGACCTCCGCGATGACGAGCACCTCGCCGTCCCGCAGGATGCGTTGCGCGAGCCGCAACGAGGCGCCGCGCACCTCCCGACTCGCGGTCTCGACCTCGATCACGTCGTCCATCCGAGCCGGCCGCAGATAGTCGATCGTCATCCGCCGCACCACGAACGCGAGGCCTCGGGTCTCGGCATGCAGCATGGATTGATCGATTCCGGTCGCGCGCAGAAGCTCGGTCCGGCCGCGCTCAAGAAAGCGCAGGTAGCTCGCGTGATAGACGACGCCCGAGAAATCCGTATCCTCGTAGTAGACCCGGATCGCGAGGCGGTGGGCGCCCTCACTCATCCGCATCGCCCGCGAACAGGCCGAACTGCGTCATCCCCTCGCGCGACGGCTCGGGCAGGCCGAGATGCCGGAAGGCGTGGGGTGTCAGCACGCGCCCGCGCGGGGTGCGCTGCAGGAACCCGCGCTGGATCAGGAACGGCTCGATGATCTCCTCGATGGCGTCGCGCGGCTCGGAGAGCGCGGCCGCGATGGTCTCGATCCCGACCGGCCCGCCAGAGAAGTTCGTCGCCACCATGACGAGGTACTTGCGGTCCATCACGTCGAGGCCGATCGGGTCGACGTCGAGGAAGCCGAGCGCCCGGTCGGCGACCGCGCGAGTCACGATCCCGTCGCCGTCGACGAGCGCGAAGTCGCGCACACGCCGCAAGAGCCGCCCGGCGATGCGGGGCGTTCCGCGCGAGCGCTTCGCGATCTCGTTCGCGCCGTCGCGGTCCATGCCGATGCCGAGCACCCGCGCGCCGCGCGCGACGATGAGCTCGAGCTCGTCCACATCGTAGAATTCGAGCCGGATCGGGATGCCGAACCGGTCGCGCAGCGGCGTCGTGAGCAGCCCCGCCCGCGTCGTCGCGCCGACTAGCGTGAAGCGCGGCAGATCGATCTTGACCGAGCGCGCCGCGGGCCCCTCCCCGATGATGAGGTCGAGCTGGTAATCCTCCATCGCCGGATAGAGGATCTCCTCCACGGCCGGATTCAATCGGTGGATCTCGTCGATGAACAGGACGTCGCGCTCGTCGAGGTTCGTCAGCTGCGCCGCGAGGTCGCCCGCCTTGGCGATGACCGGCCCCGAGGTCGAGCGAAAGTTCACCCCGAGCTCGCGCGCCACGATTTGCGCCAGCGTGGTCTTGCCGAGCCCGGGCGGGCCGACGAAGAGCACGTGGTCGAGCGCGTCGCCGCGCGTGCGCGCCGCCTCGATGAAGATGCCGAGATTCTTGCGCGCCGCCCGCTGGCCGACGAACTCGGCGAGCGCCAGCGGGCGCAGCGACTGGTCGGGATCGTCGGCGCGGCGCTCGGGCGTCACGAGCGAGGTCTTCGGGGTGGCCATTCGGAGACGTTCAGCTTGAGGAGCGGTGCGCGGCGTGGATCGCCAATGTGATCGACAATACCGGAGCCGGCGATCTCGCCATCAGAACACTCGGATCGCATCGCGCTCGGTGTCAGGCCGCAACATGGGATATAGACCCGAGCGGGTCGTGACATCCGCCTCGATCACGAGTTGCCGCTCGATCAGGAGCTTCACGCCGACAAGGTCGAACAGCGAGAACTTTCGCGTCGGATCGTGGTCGACGAAGATGTTGAGATCGCTCGTCGACGTCGAGCGCCCGTCGACCGTCGAGCCGAAAATGTGCAGGCTCGTCACGCCCATATCCCGCAAGGCATCGGCCTGCGCGGTGAGCCGCTCGATCGCGTCGATCTTGATCATACCGTACCTTAGCGCATCCAGCCTGGGCAGGCACGAAGGCTGGCGGCCATTCGGCTCGTGATTAGGGCGTGCTATGGTCGAAGTCACGCCATCCCTAGCGGGTTCCGGAGGTCACGCGATGAGCCGTCCTCTCGCCGATTACGAGTACGTCTCCTTCGACGACTTCGAGGAGATGCTGGCCGACAAGCCCCAGAACGAGCGCTGGGAGCTGATCGGTGGACGCGTCGTCAGGCTGATGGTCGGGGCGCGCTGGGAGCACGCCCGGATCGTGGGAAATATCGCGTTCTCGCTCGAGAGCAACTTCCGCGGCTCCGGTTCGTCGTGCCAGACGTTCACGGAATCCTTCTACATGAAGGAACGGGCGCTGGTCTCGCAGCTGCTCCCCGATGTCATGGTGGTGTGTGGCGATCTGGAGCCGGGCGCGACCTCGACCGCCGAGCCCGTCGTGCTCGTCGAGGTCCTGTCAGTGGGCAGTGTCGGGCGGGACCGCTACGAGAAGTGGAACATCTACCAGCAGCTGGCGACGCTCCGGCACTACGTGCTGGTCGAGCAGAACCGTCCGCACATGGAGATCTACGACCGGATCGACGGGACGTGGGCCGGATTTCGCGTTCTCGACGGGATGGACGCGGTGCTGTCGCTGCCCGCGCTCGACGTCGCCATCCCGTTCGCGGAGATTTACCGCCGGGTGCTCTGACGCTACCGCGCCAGCTCCCGCAACCCGAGCCGGATCAGGACCGGCGCGCCCGCACCTTCCGGGGCGCCTTTCAGGGCCGCCGCGATGGCGGCGGACGCCTGGGCGGTCGCGTAGCCGAGATTGACGAGGGCCGAGACGGCGTCCGACACGGCGGGCGGCAGGGAATGGTCTTCGAGCCCGCCCGAGAGCTGGACCACCACCGGATCAATCGTCCCGAAGGCCGGAGCCTTGTCCTTCATCTCGGCCACGATGCGGGCGGCGAGCTTCGGGCCGACCCCCGGCGCGCGCGCCACGGAGGCCTTGTCGCCCGTCGCCAGCGCCGTCGCGAGCCCCCCGGGGTCGAGCACCGAGAGGATCGCGAGCGCGACCTTGGCGCCGACCCCCTGGATCGTCTGGAGCAGGCGAAACCATTCCCGCTCGACGTCCGACCTGAACCCG
>CAHJXE010000195.1 GCA_903644085.1 Hyphomicrobiales bacterium | reverse complement strand
AATCCCAGGCGCGGGCCAGGGCGCGCACGTCAGCCTTGGTGAAGCCGGCTTCTTGCAACGGGTGGCGGACGTGATGTTCGGCCGCGGCGGCGGGGCCAGCACGACATGCGTGACCCCGCGCGGCTCGTGCACGAGCACGCCCATGTCGGTCGGCGGCGGGTGCGTCTGCTTCGTGCCGGGCGCGGGCAACGTGCCGGGCACGGTTCGCTGATCGCGATTCCGCGATGACGGAGAGCCTGAGGCACGGCGCCCGGCTCGTGCCGTTCGACGTGCTGCAGGCGAACTTGCAGGACGCCCGCGACCGCAGGCTCGTCTACGAGCGGCGTGGCCCGGACGGGCTCGTGCTCTACGTCTACGCGGAGGCCTGCGTCTACGAGGGTGCCTGGGACGACACGACGGTGCTGGCGCGGGGTCTGATCCTCGACCCCGCCGCGTCCAAGGTCGTCGCGACGCCGTTCCCCAAATTCTTCAACGTCGGGGAGCGCGGCGACACGCTGCCCGACCTGCCCTTCGAGACCGGCGAGAAGCTCGACGGCAGCCTCATCATCATCTTCCACCACGCGGGACGTTGGCGCACCGCGACGAAAGGCGCCTTCGGGTCCGCGCAGGCGCTCTGGGCGCAGGCTCGGCTGGACGGCCACGACCTCTCCGCTCTCGTGCCCGGCACCACCTACCTCGCGGAAGCGGTCTACCCCGAGAATCGCATCGTGGTGCGCTACGACGAGCCGGCGCTCGTCCTGCTCGCGGCCTACGCGGAGGATGGCGAGGAACTCTCGCCCGAGGCCGTGGAGGGCGTCGCCGCCTCGCTCGGCTGGCGCGTCGCGCGACGCTACGCCTTCGCGTCCATCTCGGACCTCGTGGCGCACGCGAAGACCCTGCCGCGGTCGGAAGAGGGCTTCGTGCTGCGCTTCGCGAACGGTCTGCGGGTCAAGGCGAAGGGCGACGAGTACAAGCGCATCCACGCGCTCATCTCGCGCGTGACGCCGCTCGCCATGTGGGACGCGATGGCGGCGGGCGATGATATGGAGACGATCCGCCGCGAGCTGCCGGAGGAGTTCTGGGGCGATTTCGACGCGATCGTGGGTCTTCTGGAGGGTGCGAGGACGGGGTTGATCGCCCGCGTGGCGGCACTCGCGGCCGAGCTCGCGGGGCTCTCCGACAAGGAGGTGGGCCTGCGTCTCGGTTCGCTCGATCCCGAGCTCCGCGGCTTCGTGTTCCCCTACCGCAACTCGGGCGGCGATCTGATGGCGGGGCGGCACCGGCAGGCGCTGTTCCGCGCCATCCGGCCGACCGCGAATGTGCTTGCAGGCTACCGCCCTTCCTATGCAATGAATCGCGTGATGGACGAGGCCGGGTAGGGCGCCCGCTCGCCCGACCTTCAGCTCGACGCCTCACCAACGGAGCCCGGATGCCCGCGAATACCCGCCCGCCCGCGTCGCTCGCCCGCTCCGCCTACGCGGACATGTTCGGCCCGACGACGGGCGACCGCATCCGCCTCGCGGACACCTCGCTCGTGATCGAGGTCGAGCGCGACCACACCACCTACGGCGAGGAGGTGAAGTTCGGCGGCGGCAAGGTGATCCGCGACGGGATGGGCCAGAGCCAGGTGACGAACGCCGACGGCGCGGTCGACACCGTCATCACGAACGCCGTCATCCTGGACCATTGGGGGATCGTGAAGGCCGATATCGGCATCCGGGCCGGGCGCATCTCGGCCATCGGCAAGGCGGGCAATCCCGACGTGCAGCCGGGCGTCGACATCGTGATCGGGCCGGGCACGGAGGTGATCGCCGGCGAGGGCAAGATCGTGACGGCCGGCGGCATGGACAGCCACATCCACTTCATCTGCCCGCAGCAGATCGAGGAGGCGCTGTGTTCGGGCATCACCACCATGCTCGGCGGCGGCACGGGGCCGGCGCACGGCACCTTCGCGACGACCTGCACGCCGGGGCCCTGGCACCTCGCCCGGATGATCGAGGCCGCGGACGCGTTCCCGATGAATCTCGGCTTCACGGGCAAGGGCAACGCCTCGCGGCCGGCCGCGCTGGAGGAGATGGTGCGCGCGGGCGCCTGCGCGCTCAAGCTGCACGAGGATTGGGGCACGACGCCCGCGGCAATCGATTGCTGCCTCTCGGTCGCGGATCGGTTCGACGTGCAGGTGATGATCCACACCGACACGCTGAACGAATCGGGCTTCGTCGAGGACACGATCGCGGCCTTCAAGGGCCGCACCATCCACGCCTTCCACACGGAGGGCGCGGGCGGCGGCCACGCGCCCGATATCATCAAGGTCGCGGGACTGGCGAACGTGGTGCCCTCCTCCACGAACCCGACCCGGCCCTACACGCGGAACACCATCGACGAGCATCTCGACATGCTGATGGTGTGCCACCACCTCGATCCGTCAATCCCGGAGGACCTCGCCTTCGCGGAGAGCCGCATCCGCCGCGAGACGATCGCCGCGGAGGACATCCTGCACGATATCGGGGCGCTCTCGATGATGTCGTCGGACAGCCAGGCGATGGGCCGCGTCGGCGAGGTCGTGATCCGCACTTGGCAGACGGCCGACAAGATGAAGCGCCAGCGCGGCGCGCTGCCTGGCGACGCGTCCGGTCACGACAATCTGCGCGCCCGGCGCTACGTGGCGAAGTACACGATCAACCCGGCGATCGCGCACGGCGTGTCGCGCCATGTCGGGTCGGTGGAGGTCGGCAAGCTCGCCGACCTCGTCGTGTGGTCGCCGGCCTTCTTCGGGGTCAAGCCCGACTGCGTGGTCAAGGGCGGGTCGATCGCGGTCGCCCCGATGGGCGACCCGAACGCCTCGATCCCGACGCCCCAGCCCGTCCATTACCGGCCGATGTTCGGCGCCTACGGGCGGGCGCGCCTCCAGACCTCGCTCACCTTCGTGTCCGCGGCCGCGATCGAGGACGGGCTCGCGGCGCGGCTTCAGACCGGCAAGCCGATGGTCGCGGTCGAGAACACGCGCGGCGGCATCGGCAAGCGTTCGATGATCCTGAACGACGCGACGCCCGCCATCGAAGTCGATCCCGAGACCTACGACGTCCGGGCCGACGGCGAGCTGCTCGTCTGCGAGCCCGCCGAGGTGCTGCCGATGGCGCAGCGTTACTTTATGTATTGAGGATCGTGACGAGCGAGCGCGAGGCGGATTTCGGCACACGCTCAACGTTGCTGGAGGATGCCCGCGCGGTCCCGCGGTCGCGACGGCTGGGCGAGACCGATCGGCCGCTACCTCGCGGAACTCGCCAGGAGGCGAGCCTGACGCTACTCCCCGGCCGTCTTCTCCGGGCGCCAGCTGAGGAGGCGGTTCTCGAGCAGCGTCAGCAGGCCTTCCGCGGCGAGCGCCACGACCGCGATCACGATCATCGCGGCGAAGACGCCGTTCGCGTCGAAGGCGCCCTGCGCGGTCGCGATGAGGAGCCCCATGCCCTGGCGTGCGCCCAGGAACTCGCCCACGATCGCGCCGACGAGTGCGAAGCCGAACGAGACGTGCAGGCTCGCGAGGATCCAGGAGAGCGCCGACGGCACGACCACCGCGCGCGTGATCTGCCAGCCGGACGCGCCCAGGATGCGGGCGTTCGCGATGAGGTTCTTGTCCGCCTCCCGGACGCCCTGGAAGGCGTTCGCGAAGACCACGAAGAACACCATCACGACCGCGAGCGCGATCTTGGACGGCGAACCGAGCCCCAGCGACACGATGAAGATCGAGCCCAGCACCACGCGGGGGATCGAGTTCGCGACCTTGATGTAGATCGAGAACACGTCGGCGAGGAGCGCGTTGCGGCCGAGCGCGACGCCGCACAGGATGCCGAGCACTGCGCCGATCAGGAACCCGGCCCCGGCCTCGTAGATCGTCACCAGCACCTGCAGCCAGAGCGGCCCGATGGAGGTGCCGTCCTCCACCCACTCGACGAGCTTCGCGGCGATCCCGGTCGGCTGGCCGAAGAAGAACGGGTCGATGACCTCGGTGCGCACGCCGAGCTCCCAGCCCCCGAGGATGAACACCAGGACGGCGAACCGCAGGACCGTCACGAGCCGGCGGCGGCGCTTGACGCGGGTCGCGGCGGACTCGATCTTCAGCACCTGCGGGGCGGGCGAAGACCGGGTCGGCGGGGCGGCCGACTGGTTGATCGTCATCTCGGTCATGGAATCGTCCGGTTTATGGGTTCGTCCGGTTCAGTGTGCCGCGCGGGCCTTCATGACCTCCTCGCGCAGGTCCTCCGAGATCAGGCGCGCGATCTCGATAAAGTGCGCGTCGTAGCGCAACGTCGCGATGGCGCGCGGGCGGGGCAGGTCGATCGTGTGCATCGACTTCACCCGGGCCGGGCGCGAGGTCAGCACCGCGACCCGGTCGGCCAAGAGGATCGCCTCGTCGAGATCGTGGGTCACGAACAGGACCGCGGCCCGGTTCTCCGACCAGAGCTGAAGCAGCTCCTCCTGCATCAGCTCGCGGGTCTGCACGTCGAGCGCCGAGAAGGGCTCGTCCATGAGCAGGACCTCGGGCTTGTTGATGAAGGTCTGCGCCAGGGCGACGCGCTTCCTCATGCCGCCCGAGAGCTGGTGCGGCAGGTGCGTCTCGAACCCCGACAGCCCGACGCGCTTGATCCAGTCGCGCGAGCGGCTCTCGGCTTCCGCGGTCTTCACCCCGCGGAAGAGCGGCCCCGCCATGACGTTCGCGAGCACGCTCTTCCAGGGGAACACCGCGTCCTGCTGGAACACGAAGCCGACGCGCCGGTCGACGTCGGAGACGGGCGCGTCGAAGAGCCGGACGGCGCCCGCCTGCGGCCGCGCGAGCCCCGCGACGAGCCCCAGCGTCGTCGACTTGCCGCAGCCCGTCGGGCCGACGATCGCCATGAACTCGCCCGGCTGGATCGCGAGGTCGAAATCCTCCAGCGCCGACAGCACCTCGCCCGCCGGCGTCACGAAGCGACGGGCGACGCCGTCCAGTTCGACCGCGATGCTCATGTCGTCGCCCCTAGTGGGTCGCGTTCGCCTTGGCGACGAGCTCGGTCGTATAGGTCTTGGTCAGGTCGATCTTCTTGCCTTGCAGGCCCGGGTTGAAGGTCGAGAGGATGGTCAGGACCGAGTCCGGCGCGCCCTGCGGCATCAGCCCGTCCGGCGAGTACTGCGCCTTGCCGTCCTTCAGCCCGAGCACGTAGAGGTCGCGTTCGCCCGCGTAGTAGTCCTTCGGCATCTGGTCCGTGATCTCTTCGGGCGAGTGCGTCCCGATCCACTTCATGGTCTTCACGAAGGCGTTGACGACCTTCTGGGCCGTGTCCTTGTTCTGCGCGAGCCAGGCGGCCTCCATGTAGAGGCAGGAGGCCGGGTAGTCGCCCCCGAGCGCGGCGCGCGTGCCCTCCGGCGTGCGCAGGTCGACCCCGATCTTGGCGATGCCCATCTTGAGCGCCTTCTGGACGGTCGGCTCGGTCGTCATGCCGCCCGAGATCTTGTTCTGTTGCAAGGCCGAGATGAAGGTGTCGCCCGCGCCGACCGGGATCAGCGAGACGTCGTTCGCCTTCAGCCCGCCCTTGACCGCGAGCGCGCGGGTGAGGAAGTCGGTCGCGGAGCCGAGCCCCGTGACGCCGAGTGCCAGCCCCTTCCAGTTGCCGGGCTTGGAGAGCGTCTCGGCGTCCTTGGCGGCCACGAGCTCCACCTCTCCCGGCGAGACGAGGAGTTGCACCACGTTCGTGATGAACTTGCCCTTGGATTGCAGGTCGATCGTGTGGTCGTAGAACCCGACGACGCCCTGGACCTCGCGCGCCAGCAGGGCGGTCGCGGCCTGGGAGCCGGAGTTCGAGTTGAACAGCTCGACGTCGAGCCCCTCGTCCTTGAAGAAGCCGAGCCGCTCGGTCAGCTTGGCCGGCAGGTAGATCTGCTTGTCGATGCCGCCGACCATGATCTTGATCTTGGTCTGGGCGAACGCCGGCACGAGCGTCGCGAGCGAGATGGCCGCGGCGATAATGATGCGACGCATCGGCGTCCTCCATATTTCGTTCTGATTTGTCCGAGTGGTAGAGCGTACGCGACCTCATGACAACATCTCGGCGGGGTCGGCGCTGGGCTACCTCGCGTTTCGAGTTCGGCGCGACGCTGTCCGGAGGACCCTTCGTCCGAGTAGAACGCGTAACTTGGCTCGGCCGATCGACGCCAATTCAAGACCAGGAGAAACGCCCATGTCGAAACTGCTCATCGGAGGTCTCGTGACTGTAATCCTGGCCGGAGCCTCTCCCGCGGCCGCCCAGACCCGGCTGCCCACGATCCCACCCGCGCAGTACGACGCCGCTC
>CAHJXE010000194.1 GCA_903644085.1 Hyphomicrobiales bacterium | reverse complement strand
AGGCCCCAGCCTTTGTGCACCGGGCTCTGCAGGAGATGCATGTGGACCATCGTGCCGCCATGCGCGTCGCTGGCATCGCGGACGCGGCGCAGGAAGCCCTCGCTCGCGCCGTGGGCCCAGCAGGGTGCGAGGAGGATCCGGGTCTCGGGACCATCGAAGGTCTCGTGCAACTCCTCGAAGAGCGCGAGATACGCCTCGATCGCCGCCTCGCGGTCGAATTCGACGAGGTGGCGCACCCGGCCGGCGAGCTCGGCCGGCAGCGTCTCCAGGAACGCGGGGCCGCCCATCACAAGCTTGCTCTCGTCGCGGATGCCGGGGCTGAAGGCGAGCCTGAGCCCGCTCGCCAGGTAGGTGCGGATCGCGGTCTTCGCCCGGCGGGCGCCCTCCGGGCCGTCGTCGTCGAAGCCGTTGTGGTGGAGCGTCGTGCAGCCGCCGCGCAGGTGGCGCCAGGCGCAGAGTCCGGCGGTGAGTTCGGGCGGCAGGACGGGCATGTAGGCCCAGTCGAACATCGCGTTCTCCAGGAAGTCGTTGCGCACCCCCTTCTGGATCGGCGACAGGCCGCGACCGTGGCTATGCGCGTCGACGAGGCCCGGCAGGAGGAGCTGCGTGCCGTCTCCGAGCACCCGGGCGCCCGGGTACTTGGCGTCGAGGTCCCGGAAGACGCCGGTCTCGGCCACAAGGCCGTCCACGATCGCGACCGCGCCGTCCCCGATCAGTCCGGCGGCTTTCAGTCGCGGATCGGTGAGCACGTGCCGGCCCCGCATGATGATGATTTCGCTCGCCATCGAGCCTCCTCGTGTCAAACTTGGCATGGGCCGTGTGTCCGGCATCTGCGGATCTGCGCGCAGCCGTGATCCTAGGCGATGTCAATGACGGGGACCAAGATGAACCGTATGTCTCGATCGATCCTGGCGGCGGCGGCCGCGCTCGCCGCGGCCCTGCCGGCGGGGGCGCAGGAGCCGCCGCTTCGCTCCGCCATGGACGCGACCTTCGCGCCTCACGCGATGCCCAAGGTCTCCGGCGGGCTCGAAGGCATGAACATCGACGTCGCGGAGGAGATCGCACGACGCGTCGGCCGCAAGATCGAGATCGAGGGCACGCAATTCGCCGGGCTGATCCCCGCGATGCAGGCGGGCAAGTACGACTTCCTCACCGCGGGCGTCACGGTGACGGAGGAGCGCGCGAAGCAGATGCTCTTCATGGAAGGGTTCGTCGACGCGAACTATCGCTTCCTGACGCTCGCCGACAAGCCCGACGTCACCTCCCCGGCCGGCTTCAAGGACCAGGTCATCGCGGTCCAGAAGGGCACGATCTACGAGCAATGGGTGAACGAGCAGATCCCGACCATCGGCTGGAAGCCCATCGCGTACGGGACGAGCACGGACGCCGTCCAGGCGGTGCTGGCGGGCCGCGCCTACGCGACCGTCTCGGCCGCGACCGTCGTCGAGTGGGTGGTCGGCAACAATCCGCGGCTCAAGAACTCCTACCTGCACAAGACGGGCTATGTCTGGTCGATGCCGCTGCGCAACGGCAACGAGGCGCTCCGCGACAAGCTGGAAGGCGCGCTCGAATGCATGAAGAAGGACGGCACCCTGAAGGCGATCTACGTCAAATGGTTCAAGGTCGATCCGCCCGAGGGCTCGGCCGCCACCACCATCTACCCGGGCTACGGGCCGCCCGGCATGCCGGGCTACGAGCCGACCGAGCACACGCCGCCGTGCTGAACCCGGACGGCGCGGGTGCGCCGGCCGGCTCGCGGCTGCTGGAGGCCCGCGGCATCCGCAAGAGCTACGCGGCCTTGGAGGTGTTGAGGGGCGTCGATCTCGTGGTCGAGCGCGGCGAGCTCGTGTTCTTGATCGGGCCGTCGGGCTCTGGCAAGAGCACGCTGCTGCGCTGCTGCAACCGCCTGGAGGAGCCCTCCGCTGGCACGCTGCTCGTCGACGGCGTCGATCTCATGTCGCCCCGGATCGACATCAACAGGGCGCGGCGCCAGATCGGAATGGTGTTCCAGGGCTTCAACCTCTACCCGCATCTCGACGCGCTGGGGAACGTCACGCTCGCGCTGCGCAAGGTGCTGCGGCTGTCGCGCCGGGACGCGGAGGCCCGCGCCATGGAGACGCTCGCGCTCGTCCACCTCCAGGACAAGGCGCGCTCCTATCCGGGCCAGCTCTCGGGCGGTCAGCAGCAGCGGGTCGGCATCGCCCGCGCGCTCGCGCTCGAACCGAAGATCATCCTCATGGACGAGCCCACCTCCGCGCTCGACCCCGAGCTCGTCGGCAGCGTGCTCGGCGTGATCCGGGAGCTGCGCGAGCGCGGCATGACCATGGTGATCGCGAGCCACGAGATGGGCTTCGCCCGCAGCGCGGCCGACCGGGTCCTGTTCCTGGAGGGCGGCGTGATCGTCGAGCAGGGCACGGCCGAGCAGGTCTTCACCTCGGCGCGCGAGGCGCGCACGCGCCAGTTCGTCCAGCAGATCATGCATTAGCGTCATGTCGGCCTGGGACCGTTTCGCGTTCACCTTCCTCAACCTGGAGGTCGCCCGGACATACTGGCTGGACATCGCGGCCGGCATCTCGGTCACGGTGTTCGTCGGGATCGTGGTCGTGGCGACGGGGCTCTCGCTCGGGCTCGTCCTCGCCGGCCTGCGCTCGCTCGGCCTCCGTGTGGTCACCTGGCCGATCCTCGTCTTCGTGGACCTGTTCCGCTCGCTGCCGCCGCTCGCGATCATCCTGGTGATCTATTTCGGCCTGCCGAATGTCGGGATCGTGCTGCCGAGCCTCGTCGTCCTGTGGCTCTCGCTGTCGGCGGTGCTCGCGGCCTTCGCCGAGGAGGTGTTCTGGGCCGGCATCACGTCGGTGGCTCCGGGCCAGTGGCTCGCGGCGCGCTCGACGGGGCTCACCTTCGGGCAGACCTTCGCGCACGTGATCCTGCCGCAGGCGGCGAAGCTCGCCGTGCCGCCTCTCACCAACCGCACCATCACGATCACGAAGAACGTCGCGCTCGGCAGCGCGATCGGGGTCAGCGATATCCTGGGCCAGGCGAACTCGGCGCTCGCGATGTCCACCAACGCGACGCCGCTCACCATCGGGGCGATCTTCTACGTGATCCTCTTCCTGCCGCTCGTCGTCGCGTCGCGCCGGCTGGAGCGACGCTTCGCCTGGGGGGTGGCCGGCTCGTGAATGCGCTCGCGGGCGAGTTCCTCAACCTCGACGTCATGTGGCGGGTCATGCCGATGATCCTGGCCGGCCTCGCCCGGTCGGCCGTGCTCTGCGCGGTGCTCCTGCCGATCGGTCTCGCGGGCGGAATCGGGGCGATGCTGCTCTCGACCTCGCGGGTGCGCGCCGTGCGCTGGGCCGCCATCGGGGCGATCGATTTCTTCCGGGCCTTCCCGCCGCTCGTGCTCATCGTGTTCGTCTATGCCGGGCTGCCGTTCCTCGGCGTCGAGCTGCCGACGCTCGCGAGCATCGCGATCGCGTTCTTCCTCAACGCGTCGAGCTATTTCGGGGAGATCTACCGGGCGGGCATCCGCAGCGTGCCGGCCGGGCAGGCGGAGGCGGCCCGCTCCACGGGAATGACGGCCTCGCAGACCTTCCTCTCCGTCACCTTCCCGCAGGCAGTGCGCAACGTGCTGCCGGAGCTCATCTCGAACACGGTCGAGCTCATCAAGCTCACCACGCTCGCGAGCATCGTGTCGGTGCCGGAGCTGCTGCACTCCGCCGACCTCGCCCGCTCGCTCACCTACAACAGCTCGCCCCTGATCCTCGCGGCGCTGATCTACTTCGCGATCCTCTGGCCCCTCGTCCGCCTCGCGGGCCGGCTCGAACACCGCCTGCGGTAAGAGGCTCGTCGCGGCCGGCGTCCCGGCTCACTCCAGCCAGGCGCGCACGGCCGCTTTCAGGAAGGCCGCATCCGCGGGGTTGGTGGACGGGTTGCCGGCCCGGTGTCCCCAGATGCTCGGGATCGGCGTCAGCGTCGCGTGGCGCAGATGCGGCAGCTCGGCCGCGTTGTCGGCGACCCGGAAGTAGAGGTCGGTCTCGCCCGGCATGAGGAGCATGCGAGCCTCGATCGCCTCCAGCGCGCGGGAGAGGTCGCCGCCGTAACGCTCGTCCCGGCCGATGTCGCCGGCCTCCCAGGTCCGCAGTTGCGCGTGGAGGTCCGCGGCCGCGCGCCTGGCGAAGCGCTCTTCCCAGTCGGTGCGCAGGAAGGTGTCGAGATCGGGCGCGCCGAGCGCGCTCTCGTGGAGGCCCGCGCGGTAGAAATCTTGGCTGAGCCCCCAGCCCGCGTAGATTTGCCCGAAGGCGCGGAGCGCGGCGGCCGGCTCGGCCGAGAAGCGCCCGTCGCCGAGATGTTCGGGGGCCGCTTCGAGCACCGCCATGAGGCCCTTCAGGAACACCCGGTTATGCGTCGCCGTGCGGGCGCTCCCGCAATTCACGACCGCGCGGGCGACCTTGTCCGGGTAGAGCGCCGCCCAATGGTAGGCCTGCTGCGCACCCATCGACCAGCCATAGACCGCGTGAAGGCGGTCGATCCCCCAAAGCTCCGCCAGCAGGCGGCGTTGGGCGTGGACGTTGTCCCAGGCGGTCACGAGGCCGGGCCAGCCAGGGTTGTTCGACGGGCTCGACGAGAGACCGTTCCCGAACATGTCCGGGATGACGATGAACCATCGGCCCGGGTCCAGGACGCCGTCCGGGCCGATCAGCCATTCGAGGTCGGGATGCTGCGCCGAGTAGCTGGTCGGGTACAGAACGACGTTGTCGCGCCCCGGTGCCAGAACCCCGTGCGTCTTCCAGCTCAAGACGGCGTCGGGCAGGACGGCGCCCGATTGCAGCCGGAGGTCGCCCAGCGGAAAGCGACCCGTGTCGGACGATGTCACGTTCGCAACGTCCGGACGAACCCGACATGCCAGCGCGTGTAGCCGTCCTGCAGCGCGCCGAGCCGCGTGCGGATCGCCGCGTGGGCGTCCGGCAGGCGGTGGAACGGGATCGACGGGTAGAGGTGATGCTCGGTGTGGAAGGGCATGTTCCACATGAGGAGGCGCATCGCCCCGTTGGTCAGGGTGGTGCGCGTGTTCGTCAGCCCGTTATCGTCCATCGTGCAGAGCGTATGCTCCGTGAGCAGATAGAGACGCAGGAAGGGCTGGCCGAGCATCTGCGGGCCGATCCAGAAGACGAGCGGCGCCCACCAGCCGACGAACACCACCGAGAGCGCCGCGCAGGCCGCGACGAACGCCGCCATCAGCCGAAGCGACCGGACGATCCGCGGCGCGGCGCGCGGCACGATGTAGGGATAGGCCGACAGGTCGCCGCGGCACCCGTCCCGGAGCACCTGGAGGCGCGTGCGCCAGTACGGCAGCGCCATGACGCGCCAAAGATAGGCATCGAGCGTCGAGGGCGGCAGGACCGCGAGCTCGGGATCGCGCTCGGGATCCTGCGTGTGCCGGTGGTGAGCGAGGTGGAAGGCCTGGTAGAAATGCCAGTTCAACAGCGACGGGCAGGCCACGAGCCAGCCGACGAGCGTGTTCGCGCGGCGGGACCGGAACGCCGTCATGTGCATCGTCTCGTGGATCGGCGCGAAGAGAGCGGCCTGGACGACCCCGAGGAGAAGCATCGCGGGCACGATCGTCCACGGGCCAGACCGCGCGATCAGCCAGCCGCTCGCCGCCAGCATCAGGACGTGGACGCCGAGGCGGATCGCGCCGCGTGCGTCCGAGCGGACCGACAATCCGCGCAGCTCCGCGCCCGTCAGGATCTTCTCCGTTACCCCCGTCACCGCTGCCTCCATCCAAGCTCGGTCCTGGTCCGCAGGATCCGTGCCGACCGCCGGTGCGCGTGCCGCGCTCAGGCCCGGCCGCGCGCGGACTTCGTCGGCTTCGCGAGATGCCGGATGAAGTTTGCGAGCTCGCGGCTGCGCTGCCCACCCTCGGTCACCTGCTCGTCGAGACCGAGCCGCCACGCGAGGTCCTTCGCACAAGGGGTCGCGTGCAGACGCTCGATCAGGACTGCCTGGACCTCGATCTCGGCTTCGCTCGCCCCGAAACCCTCCTCGACGAGCTCCTTCGCCTGACGCCGGAGCGCGCCCGCGATCTCGTCGAGCCCGAGTTCGGGGTGGTACTGCACGCCCCAGAATACGCCGTCACTGTAGCGGATCTCGGCCGCCTGCACCTGCGTGACCCGGTTGCCCGCGAGCAGCATCGCACCCTCGGGCAAGGTCTCGACCTCGTCCGTGTGGATCGAGGGCGCGTCGTAGACGTCGGGCCGTCCGTCGAGGAGCGGGTGCGTCCGCCCCGACTCCGTGCGGGCGATGCGGCGCGCGAAGGCGGCCTCGCGCCCGCGGG
>CAHJXE010000193.1 GCA_903644085.1 Hyphomicrobiales bacterium | reverse complement strand
GCCTCGTCGGCCGCTCCCGTGGGGTCGAGCGTCGCGAGCTGCCGCAACCAGGGCGAGGCTGCGTCGGCGCGCTCGGGGCGGCGTGCCGCCGCCACGACGTCGCGCGACCAATCCGCGAAGGTCGCGTCGATCAGCGCGAGGTCGAGCAGCCACTCGCCCGGGTAATCCACGATGTCGAGGGTCAAGGTCGCGGGTCCGGAACGCCAACGCGAGGCGCGCTCGAACGCGACGTCGAGGCGCAGCTCCGAGATGCGCGTCGTCGAGCCCGGCCAGCGGCGCTCCCGCGTCAACGCGTCGAGGTTGGCCTCGTAGGCGAAGCGCGGCACGTCGTCGTTCGGCTGGTGCGCGAGGCGGGCGCGCCGGATGCGCCCCTCTGCGGCCGGCCGGAAAGCCGGGAGCGGCGTCCCGCGCACGAGATGGTTGACGAGGGCCGTCGTGAACACGGTCTTGCCCGAGCGCGCGAGCCCGGTGACCCCGAGCCTGAGCGTCGGCTGCCAGATGTTCTGCCCCGCCTCCGCGAGGCTCTGGGCGGCGGCGGCGGCGCGGGACGCGATGTCGAGGAAGGAGGCCACGGGCTCGGGGGCAAGTTCGGCGGGTTTCTCCACATGGCGGGCCGGCGAGGCGGGGGCAAGCACGCAGTCGTCCGACGACAGGATCACGTCATCCGGGACACCTGTCATGCTCTGATCCGAGGATCACAGGATCAGTCGTCGACCTCGTCGCCGAGCCAGGCCGGCGTCACGAAGCCGATGAGCCGGCCCGACCCGAGCCTCGTCTCCGCCCAGCGCTCGACCGGCAGGTCGAAAATCGCGAGCGCCGCGGTCGGCACCTTGGCGGCGAGACGCGCCAGCGCGTGCGGCTCGCCCATCCCGCCCGCGAGCCCGCTCATCAGCTCTTCGAATCCAGGGTTGTGCCCGACCATCATTAGGCTCTGCCCGACGTCATCGGCCCCGCGCACCACGTCGAGCAGCGTCTCCAGCGAAGCCTCGTAGATCCGAGGCTCGAAGGTGGTCGGCACGCCTTTCAGGCCGGTGCGCGTCCAGGTCTCGCGCGTGCGGGCCGCGGGCGACACGAGAGCGCGGTCCGGCCGGATGCGGGTCTCCCCCATGAAGCCGGCCACCGCCTTCATCTGACGCCGGCCCCGCGGGGCCAACACGCGGTCGACGTCGTCGGCCGGGTCCTTCGCGACGGCCTTCGCGTGGCGGAGACAGTAGAGGCGCTTCACGGCAGCTCCGTCGTCACGTCAAGGGATCGCGTCGATCAAGGGATCGCGGCGTCGAGGATCCTGAGCTCGGCCCGCTCGCCGCCGCCCCACCGGTCGATCGAGAGCGATCCTGCGAGGTGGCGCGTCTCGCCCACCGAGGTCAAGAGCGTGCGGCCGAGCGCGTCGTCCGCCGCCCGGAACGCGACGCCTTTCAGGGTCGCGCCGTCGCCCGCCTTCAGGGTCACCCGCACGTGCCCCGCACCCAGTTCACGCGCGTCCGTGACGCGGTGGTGGCCGAGCGCGAAGAGCGGTTCCGGCTGGCCCGCCCCGAAGGGTCCCGCGCCGTCGAGCGCCCTCACCAGGTCCGGCCCGACGCCACCCGCGCTGACGAGCCCGTCGACGAGGAGCGGGTCGGGCGCGTCGAGCACGCCCTCGACCGAGGCCCCGAGCTCGCGCTCCAGGCAGTCGCGGAAGCGCTGGAGCCCCTCGGGCGTCACGGTCGCGCCGGCTGCCATGGCGTGGCCGCCGCCCTTCAGCGCGTGGCCGCACTCGACGGCCGCCCGGACGGCGCGGCCGAGATCGACCCCCGCGATGGAGCGGCCGGAGCCGGTAATGGTGCCGTCGGGTTTCGCCGCGAAGGCGAAGACCGGGCGGCCGTGCCGCTCCTTCACGCGGGCCGCCACCAGCCCCACGATGCCCGGATGCCACGCGGCCGAGTCGAGCACGATCGCCGGCAGGTCGGGCCGCTCCTCGACGAGCTTCGCGGCCAGTGCCTGCGCCTCCTCGACCGCCACGCGCTCGATCTCCTGGCGCTCGCGGTTCAGGCGGTCGAGCGTCGCGGCGATCTCGGCCGCGCGCATCGCGTCGTCCTCCCCCATCAGGGCCGCGCCGAGGGCGCAATCCCCGATGCGTCCGCCTGCGTTGATCCGTGGTCCGAGGACATAGCCGAGATGCCAGGCCTCGGGCGCGGTCGCGAGGCCCGCGACGTCCGCCAGCGCGGCGAGGCCGGGCCGGCGACGCGCGCGCATCACCGCGAGCCCCTGGCGCACGAAGGCCCGGTTGAGGCCGACGAGGGGCACGACGTCCGCGACCGTCGCCAGCGCCACGAGGTCGAGCCCGGACAAGAGGTCGGGCTCGGGCGTCGTGCCCCAATGGCCGCGCCGGCGCAGCTCGCGCCCGAGCGCGACCAGCGTCATGAACACGATGCCGGCCGCGCAAAGATGGCCGAGGCCCGACAGGTCGTCCTGCCGGTTCGGGTTCACGATCGCGACCGCCCGCGGCAGGGCCTCGGGTGCGCCGTGATGGTCGAGCACCACGACGTCGAGCCCGAGCCGCGCGGCCTCGGCCAGCGGCTCGTGCCCGGCCGTGCCGCAATCGACCGTGACGACGAGCGTGGCGCCGGAGGCCGCGAAACGGCGCATACCTTCGACATTCGGGCCGTAGCCTTCCGTTATGCGGTCCGGAATATGGATCTCGACCGCGAGCCCGCACGCCCGCAGGTAGCCCGCGAGCAGCGCCGCGCTGCACGCACCGTCGACGTCGTAATCGCCGAACACCGCGACCCGCTCGCGGCGGCGCACCGCGTCCGCGAGGCGTGCGGCGGCGGCATCCATGCCGGCGAGGACCGAGGGGTCGGGCATGAGTCCGCGCAGGCGCGGCGCCAGGAAGGACGGCGCGCCCGCGACCGTGACGCCCCGTCCGGCGAGAACGCGTGCCACGTGGTCCGGCAAGCCGTGTCCCTGCGCGATCGCGGCCGCCACCATGCCGGCCGCGTCGTCGCAACGCTCCAGCCAGGGCCGCCCCGTGACCGAGCGCGCGACGCCGAGCAACGGGCGGTACTGCTCCGGATCGCGCAGGAGGCGGACTGAGTCGGGCATCGGTCTATGCTAGAACAGCAGGTCGAAGCCGTCACGGCTTGGCGCGCGCTCTTCTCCGTCGGCTCGAGATTGCGGCTAACTGAGCGCGATGATGATCGACCTGTTTCCATCCCACGAGACGGCCCGGCTTCGATTGCGCTGCGTCAATTCCGGTGACGCCGCTTCGATCGCCGCGCTGATGACACCCGGAGTCAGCCGTTGGGTGGCATCGTGGCCGATGCCGTTCACGCGCGATATGGCGGCAGCGCGGATCGAGCTGGTGCGTCGAGAGGCCCTTGCCGGAGATGCTCTTCCGTTGGCGATCATCTCAAGGAGCTCCGAGGAACTGATCGGCTGGGCTACCGTCAAGCGGGAGAGCGACGACCGGCGGCGTGGATCACTCGGATATTGGTTGGGCGAGGAACACCATCGTCGCGGTTACATGAGAGAGGTTGCGCCAGCGATTTTATCCATCGGGTTCGACCTGCTCGATCTCGATGTGATGGAGGCGGCGGCTCAGATGGAGAACTCCGGATCGTTCGCCATCATGGAATCGTGCGGCATGAGGCCGACGAGAGAGGTTGAAATCTACGCGCCTGCACGCGACCGCTACGAGCTTTGCCGCGTCTATGAGATCGCACGTCCACAGCTGCACGACGTGTGAGGGAGTTCACAACACCTTGCGGTACTGGATGAATCCCGGCCGGTCGGCCAAGGTGTCGTAGAGGGCGCGCGCCGTCGCGTTGCCTTCCTGCGTCAACCAGTAGACGCGGCCTGCACCCGCATCGCGAGCGCGGGCGTAGACGGCCTCGATCAGCGCGCGGCCTGCGCCCCGCCCCCGCGCGGCCTCGGCGGTAAACAGGTCCTGGAGATAGCAGTAATCGCCCACCGTCCAGGTCGAGCGGTGGAAGATGTAATGGACGATGCCGACGAGCGTGTCCTCCGCGAAGGCGCCGAGCACGTGCATCGGCTGAGCGGGGTCCATCAGGCGGCCCCAGGTCGCGTCCGTCGTCTCGGGCGCGATCGTCGCGCCGTAGAACGCGAGATAGCCCGCCCAGAGCGGCTCCCAGGCGGCGCGATCCTCCGCGCCGAGCGACCGGATCTCGATCACGGGTGGCCGGCGATCTTGGCCGACATGTCGACGGTCGGGGCCTCGGCCGAGGCTTTCACGATCGCGATGCCGCGCTCGCAATCCTCGCGGTGGCGGTAACCCTCGGCCGAGTCCGCCACGACGTTGCCGTTCGGCGTGCGCAGCCGCCATCGCCACTCGGCATTGTGGTCCTTGTAGAGTTCGAAGCGCATGTCGTGATCCGTGATGGCAGTGAAGCGACTGCGTCCGTGCGCCCGAATCGGTCAGGGCCGTTCGCGTGAGGCGTGGCGAATATGGAGAAGGTCGATCTGCTTCGCCAACACGCGCCAGTAGATCAGGTATGGGTAGCGACGGGCGACCATTACGCGCGTATCGCTCTCGCCGGATGGCTGCCCGATCTCTGGAAATTGAGCGATCAGAGCGATCGTCGTGCGGATCGCCTGCTTGACGTTCCGAGCTCCCGTCGGACTGCGATCATCGAGGTCCGCCAGGACGTCGCGAGATCACGGCGGGCGCGGCGTGTACCTGATCCTCACACGCCGTGCCGGGCCCAGAGCGCCTCGATCTCCTTGTCCGGCACGAACTCGCCTCGTTCAGCCTGATCGAGGCCCTCGCGGATCGCGAGACGTGTCGCTTCGTCGAGTTCAGGCGCCGGTTCCGGGCCGAAGGCCGAGAGCAGGATCAGCGCGACCGCGTCCTGGTCCTCGCCGCGCATGCTGCACAGATGCTCGACCGCACTCGCCAACAGCTTTGTCATACCGACAACGATAGCACAGCGCCCGGCCCGGCCAAGCGCCTCACCCCTCCAGGTGGAACTTGTCGAGCGAGCGGTGCTCGGCCTTGATGCGCCGCACGGTGCCGGTGCTCGAGCGGAACACGATCGTATCCGTCTCGATCACGTCGCGGCCGAACTTCACACCTTGCACGAGCGCGCCGTCGGTGACGCCGGTCGCCGCCACCACGACGTCGCCGCGCGCGAGTTCGGAGAGGTCGTATTTCTTGTCCGGGTCGGAGACGCCCATCTTCTTCGCGCGCTCGCGCGTCTCCTCGGTGTCGAGGATGAGCCGGCCCTGCATCTGCCCGCCGATGCAGCGCAGCGCGCCCGCCGCGATCACGCCCTCCGGGGCGGCCCCGATGCCGAGATAGAGGTCGATGCCGGTCGTCTCCGGGGTCGCCGTGTAGATGACGCCCGCGATGTCTCCGTCCGTGATGAGCCGGATGCCGCAGCCGATGGCCCGCACCCGCGCGATCAGCTCCTCGTGGCGGGGCCGCTCCATGATGAGGACGGTGATCTCGTGCGGCTCGACGCCCTTCGCCTTGGCGAGCGAGCGCACGTTCTCCTCGGGCGTCCAGTCGAGGTCGACGACGCCCTTCGGGTAGCCGGGCCCGACCGCGATCTTGTGCATGTAGACGTCGGGCGCGGCGAGCAGCGTGCCGCCCTGGGCCATGGCCATCACGGCGATCGATCCCGGCATGTCCTTGGCGCAGAGCGTCGTGCCCTCCAGCGGATCGACCGCGATGTCGACCTTGGGACCCTGCTTCGTGCCGACCGTCTCGCCGATGAACAGCATCGGCGCCTCGTCGCGCTCGCCCTCGCCGATCACGATGGTGCCGTCGATCGGCAGCGTGTTCAGCTCGCGCCGCATCGCGTCGACCGCCGCCTGGTCGGCCGCCTTCTCCTGGCCGCGCCCCCGCAACCGCGCCGCCGCGACGGCGGCCCGCTCCGTCACGCGCACCAGCTCCAGCGTCAGGATGCGCTCGAAGACCTGCCCCGGATTGACGACGATGTTCTCTGGCATGGTCCTCTGACCTATTCCCGTTCGATGCGGATGACTTGGGGCTCGACGGACAGGAGCCCGTCGGCCGCGATGCGATCGAGCGCGCCGCGCACGGCCGCCTCGGTCGCCGCGTAGGTGATGAGGACGAGCGGCACCGGCGCGCCGGAGCGCCCATGCTTGTCCTGGGCGGCGCCCGGCGGGCGCTTCTGGATGATCGACTCGATCGAGATGTTCGCCTCCGCCATCCGGGTCGCGACGCCAGCCGCGACGCCCGGCCGATCGTGCACGGTGAGGCGGACGTAGTACCCGCCCTCATGGCGCTGCATGGGCGAGCGCTCGGCACGCTCCAGACGGTCCACGGGGCGGCCGAAGGGTGCGCCGACGAGTCCCGCCGCCACGTCCCCGAGGTCGG
>CAHJXE010000192.1 GCA_903644085.1 Hyphomicrobiales bacterium | reverse complement strand
CCGGTGATCCGAAAGATCTCGTTCACGGGCTCGACGCCGATCGGCAAGCAGCTCGCCGCGCTCGCCGGCCTGCACATGAAGCGCGTGACGATGGAGCTCGGCGGGCACGCGCCCGCGATCGTGTTCAAGGACGCCGACGTCGACAAGGCGGTCTCCGTTCTGTCGTCGAACAAGTTCCGCAACGCGGGCCAGGTCTGCGTCGCGCCGACCCGATTCCTGGTGCACGATTCGGTGTTGGACGACTTCACGCAGAAGTTCACCGCGGCCGCGAAGGCGATCAAGGTCGGCGACGGGATGGATCCGTCGAGCCGCATGGGGCCGCTCGTCGGCTCGCGCCGCATCACCGCGATGGAGGATTTCGTGGCGGATGCCGAGGCGTCCGGCGCGGAGCTCCGCACCGGCGGCAAGCGCATCGGCAACCAGGGCTTCTTCTTCGAGCCGACCGTGTTCACGAACGTGCCCCTCTCGGCTCGGATGATGAACGACGAACCGTTCGGACCGATCGCCGCGATCAACGGGTTCTCGGACGACGAGGAGGCCTTCGAGGAGGCGAACCGTCTTCCCTTCGGGCTCGCGGCCTACGCCTATACGCGCTCGACCGAGACGGCCGAGAAGCTGTCCTCGCGGCTCGAAGCCGGCATGGTGTCGATCAACCATCACGGCCTCGCGCTGCCCGAGGTACCGTTCGGCGGCATCAAGGATTCGGGCTACGGCAGCGAGGGCGGCTCCGAGGCCATCGAGGGCTACCTGAACTCGAAGTTCGTGAGCCTGGCGCGAGCTTAAGCCGCTCCCGTGCTTCTCCCCGCATGCGGGGAGAAGTCGAGTCGCACGTCAGTGCGCCGGATGAGGGGCGCTAGAAACACGCCGCCGCTCGCGAGCACCCGCCCCTCACCCGGACGGCGCTCCGCGCCTGCTCGACCCCGGATCGTGTCCGGGCAGGCTCTCTCCCCGTTTCACGGGAGAGGCAATCACGCCCGCGCCCCCTGCGGGACGGCTTCGGTCGCCCGGCCCGACATGCCCGACGAGCGGATCATCATCACTGCGAAGGCCGCCAGGATGCAGGCGGCGCCCGCCGTGTAGAAGGCCGGGAGATAGCTCGCGAGCGCGTCTCGGCTGAGGCCCGCCCCGAAGGCGGCCGTCGCGGCGCCGAGCTGGTGGCCGGTGAACACCCAGCCGAAGACGAGCGCCGCCTTCTCGCGCCCGAACTCGCGGCCGGCGATCTTCACTGTCGGCGGAACGGTCGCGATCCAGTCGAGACCGTAGAACATCGCGAAGACCGACAGCCCGAAGAGCGAGAAGGTCGACATCGGCAGGAACAGCAGCGACAGCCCCCGCAGCCCGTAATACCAGAACAGCAGCTTGCGGTTGTCGTAGCGGTCCGAGAGCCAGCCCGACAGAACCGTCCCGACGAAGTCGAACGCACCCATCATCGCGAGCACGGAGGCCGACTCGACCTCCTTCATTCCGAAATCGACGCAGAACGGGATGAAATGCGTCTGGATGAGGCCGTTGGTCGAGAGCCCGCAGACGTAGAAGGTGCCGAACAGGATCCAGAAGCTGCGTGTCCCGGCGGCTTCGCCCAGCACTTTAAACGTGGTGCGGACCGCGTTGCCGGCGGGGAGCGGGGTCGGCGGCTTCGGCGAACCGCCCTCGCCGTAGGCCGTGAGCCCGAGATCGGACGGGTGGTCGCGCCCGACGAGCCACATGAGGAGCCCCGCGACCGCACAGGCGCCAACGACCGGGATGATCGCCATGCGCCAGCCGTGATGCTCGGCCACCCAGGCGGCGAGCGGCAGGAAGGCGAGCTGCCCGGTCGCCGAACTCGCGGTGAGCATCCCGACCACGAGGCCGCGGCGCTCCACGAACCAGCGGTTCGCGACCGTCGCGCCGAGCACCATCGCGGTCATGCCGGTGCCGAGCCCCGTGACGATCCCCCAGCAGACCCAGAGCTGCCACAGGCTCGTCATCTGCGTCGACGCCATGAGGCCGCCCGTGATGAGGCAGAGCGCCACGACCACGATCCGGCGCAGCCCGTATTTCGCGATGAGGACGGCGGAGAACGGCGCCATCAGCCCGAAGAGCAGCAGCCGGACCGCGAGCGCGCCCGAGATCGCGGACGTGTCCCAGCCATATTCGCGCTGCACCGGCAGGAGCAGCACGCCGAGATTGCCCATGGCGGCCGCGGTCACGACCATGACCAGGAACGTGACCGCCACCATGGCCCAGCCGTAATGGATGCCGCGGCGGGCGAGGGCGGGCGCGAGGAGACCGGACATCATGTCAGGGACGACCTTCGTTGGGTGTTGAAGCGCTGCCGCCCGCGAGATCCGTCGCGAGCAGGCCGGCCAGCATGGTGCGGAGAGAGGATGCGGGCTCACGGCCATACGCCGATTCGAAGCGGTCCTGCGCAGAGGCCCATAGCGGACGCGCGGCGTCGAGCCTCACGCGTCCCCCCTCCGTCAGCGCGAGCGGCCGGCGGCGCCCATCCCGAGGGTCGGACGATATCTGCACGAGCCCGTCGCGCTCCAGCGGACGGATGATGCGGCCGAGGGTCGTGCGGTCCATCGCGAGGCGTCCCGCGAGGTCGTTGATCGTCAAGGCACCGTAGGCCCCGAGCCGCGCCAGGATCCCGAACTGCGTCACCGTCAGTCCCGCGCCCGCGAGGTGCTGGTCGTAGAGCTGCGTCACGTGCCGCGCGGCCTTGCGGATCGCGGAGCAGTTGCAAGGGTCGGGTCGGGTCGGGTCGGGTTGGGTCAGGTCGGTCATGCCGTTCGATTTGGGCTTGTGCCGACGATATACGTGCATATACGCTTATCGGCAAGCGGGACGGTGATCCTCGCTCGGGATGAGCCGGTATGGAAGCCGAGATCGACACGCAGCGCCGTCGGAACGTGACCTGGTCCGACCCCAAAGCCGCCGCCGCGGAAGGGCGCGGGCTCGCGGGGATCGACTACCTGCGCGCCATGATGGAGGGGCGGCTTCCGGGTCCGCCGGTCATCGCGCTTCTCGGGATCGAGCTGTCATCGGTCGAGCCGGGCGCGGTCGCGATGGAGATGCCGGTCGGCGAGTATCTCTACAACCCGCTGGGCTCCGTCCATGGCGGAATGATCGCCACGATCCTCGACTCGGTGATGGGCTGCGCGGTTCATTCCGTGCTGCCGCTGGGGCGCGGCTACACCACGCTCGAGATCAAGGTGAATTTTCTGCGCGCGGTGACGGACCTCGTCGGCACCGTCAGGGCCGAGGGCCGCGTCGTCCATGCGGGCCGCCAGAGCGCGGTCGCGGACGCGAAGCTCGTCGACGCCGCGGGCAAGACCTACGCGACCGCCAGCACGACCTGCCTCGTCTTCGATCTTCCCTCACCGAAAGCCGCCACATGAGCGCGACACTCGCCGTTCCCGACGTCGCGGTCCCGCCGCCTGCGGCCGCACAAGCCCCCGCCATGTCGGCGCGCACGCGGCTGCTGCTCGACGCGCCGGTCCTGCCGACGCTGCTGCGGCTCGCCTGGCCGAACGTCATCGTCATGCTGGCGCAGGCCGCGACCGGGCTCATCGAGACCTGGTGGGTCGGCCATCTGGGCACCGACGCGCTCGCCGGCATGGCGCTCGTTTTCCCCGGCGTCATGCTGATGCAGATGCTCTCGGCCGGCGCGATCGGCGGCGGCATCTCGTCCGCGGTGGCCCGGGCGCTCGGCGGCGGACGGCGGGCGGACGCGGATTCGCTCGCCTTCCACGCCATCGCGATCAACGCCGTCCTGGGGCTCGCCTGCTCGGCCGGGGTGATCGCGTTCGGGCGTCCGCTCTATGCGGCACTCGGCGGCAGCGGAGGCTCGCTCGACGCGGCGCTCGCCTATTCGGACGTCGTGTTCGCCGGCAACGCGCTGCTCTGGGTCATGAATGCGCTGGCGAGCATCCTACGCGGCACGGGCAACATGCTCGTCCCGGCCCTCGTCATCTGCGTCGGCGTCGTGCTGCTCGTGCCCCTGTCGCCGATCCTCATCTTCGGCTGGGGGCCGATCCCGGCGCTCGGGATCGCGGGCGGCGGCACGGCGCTCGTCCTGTTCAACGTCGGCGGGACCGTCGCTCTCGCCTGGTACATGCTCGCCGGCCGCAGCATCGTGCGCCTCACCTGGGCGCGGCTGCGCTGGGCCCAGGCTTGGGACATCCTGCGCGTCGGCGCAATCGCGGCGATCTCCTCCGTCCAGACGAGCCTCACGATCGGGCTCGCGACCGCGCTCGTCGGCACGCGGGTGGGGTCGGCCGGGCTCGCGGGCTTCGGAACGGCGGCGCGGCTCGAATACCTCCTGATTCCGCTCGTCTTCGGTCTCGGCGCACCGCTCGTCGCGATGGTGGGCACCAATATCGGGGCAGGCCAGCGGGCGCGCGCCTTGCAGATCGCCTGGATCGGAGGCGGATCGGCCTTCCTCGTCACGGAAGCGATCGGGATCGCGGCCGCGATCTGGCCGACAGCCTGGCTCGGCCTGTTCGGACAGGATCCCGCGCTCGTCGCGACCGGCACGCTTTACCTGCACTGGGTCGGGCCGGCCTACGGGTTCTTCGGCCTCGGTCTCTCGCTCTACTTCGCTTCCCAAGGAGCGGGCCGGCTGCTCTGGCCGCTGCTCGCCGGACTGGCTCGCGTCGTCGTGGCGGTCGGAGGAGGGTGGCTCGTGCTCACCTGGACGAACTCGCTCGAGGGGCTGTTCGGGGCGCTCGGGCTCGGGCTCGTCATCTATGGCACGACCGTCGTGGCGGCCATTCGCGGCGGCGCCTGGTCGCCGCGGCCGGCGTGATCGGAGACGTGACCAGGAGGGCGCGTCGCCGCGTTCCGTCCCGATCGGAAATGCTCTAAGGAGACGACGACTTAGACCCTCCCGCGAAGGCCCGATCATGGACGCGATGCGACAATCGCCGAAGCTCGTCACGGTGTTCGGCGGCTCCGGCTTTCTCGGCCGGCACGTCGTGCGCAGCCTCGCCCGGCGGGGCTATCGCATAAGGGTCGCGGTCCGGCGTCCCAATCTCGGGTTCTTCCTGCAGCCGCTCGGCGTCGTCGGGCAGATCCAGCTCGTCCAGGCGAACCTGCGCTACGAGGACTCGATCGCGCGCGCGCTCGACCGGGTCGACGCGGTCGTGAACCTCGTGGGCATCCTCCAGGAGACGGGGCGGCAGACCTTCGCAGAGGTGCAGGCGCGGGGCGCCGAGGCGATCGCGGCCGCGGTCCCGGCCGGCATGCCGATCGTGCACGTCTCGGCGCTGGGGGCCGACGCCGAATCCGGCTCGGACTACGCGCGCTCGAAGGCCGCCGCCGAGTCCGCCGTGATGGCCGTTCATCCGGACGCGGTCGTGTTTCGCCCGTCGGTCATCTTCGGGCAGGGCGACAGCTTCTTCAATCGCTTCGCGTCGCTCGCCCGGGCCTTGCCGGTCCTCCCGCTCGTCGGTGCCGAGACGCGGTTCCAGCCCGCTTTCGCGGGCGACGTCTCGGAGGCTGTCGCGCGCGCTATCGACGGGGCCGTACCGGCCGGTCGCGTCTTCGAGCTCGGCGGGCCCGAGATCCTGACATTGCGGCAACTGGTCGAATACGTGCTCAAGGTGACGGAGCGCTCCCGGCCGATCGTCCCACTGCCGTTCGGGATCGCCCGGCTCCAGGCGCGCGCGCTCGAGATCGCCGATGCGCTGACGCTCGGCATGTTGCCGGACGCGATCAAGCTGACGCGCGACCAGGTGACGTTGCTTGAGACCGACAACGTGGTGTCGGAGGCGGCGACGAAGGAGAGGCGTACGTTCGAGGGGCTGGACATCCGGCCGACCGCCCTGGAGGCGATCGTCCCGGCCTACCTCACGCGGTTTCGCAAGACCGGTCAGTTCGAGGTGGACCGGCCCGCGTAACCGAGCTTGTCCGCGCGTCGACACTGTTGCACATTGCGTACAGTGTTGCCGGAAATCTACAGCGGTCGTCGTGTCCACCGACTAGCTTCGGAGCGCAGGCGAGCCGCCTGACGATTTGCCGTTCGAGTCCCGATGGCCCGTGTGCCCCTGTCCTCGCGCGACCCGGCCCGTGACGCCGCGGCACTCCTACGCCGGCTGGGCTTCGCCGTGCTGACGCTCGGGGTGCCGGTCATGTCCCTCGTGTCGCGGCGCGGCGTCGTGCTCATGCTGCCGATCGGGGCCGCCCTGCTCGTGCTGGCGGCCTCGCTAGACCGTGGGGCGCGCGACTTGGCGGAGAGCGCCGACCGGCTCACATCCTCGTCCGGCTTGGCGGCCCTGGTATTCGGGCTCGCCTGGATGGTGGTGACGCTCGCGTGGTCGCCGGATCCGGTCGCCTCGGCGGGCCGGCTCGGGGGTCTATTCGGCACGCTCGGC
>CAHJXE010000191.1 GCA_903644085.1 Hyphomicrobiales bacterium | reverse complement strand
CCACATGACGGCCTCCGGTGCGTTCGGCTCGATCAGCACGACGTAGTCGAGCCCAGCGACGCCCTGATACTCGCGCACCTTGTCGAAGGTGTCGAAATCGCGTGTCGAGGGCGAGAGGACCTCGGCGACCATCCTGGGAACCGCCGCGCGCAGCCCGTTGGGAAGACGCTGTCCACAATCGACGCCAGCGTCGGGACGTCGGATCTGCCCCGGATACGTCTCGACGCTACCGTCCGCCGTGAATGGTCGACAGCCGCTGCCGCGCAACTGGGTCCTCAACTCGCTGATGAGGTTCACCACGACATCGTCGTGCGCGTTCGTCGCCCCCGCCATCATCCGGAGCGGTTGCCCGCCGACGAGTTCGTAACGGTCGGGCTGGTGTTCCTGCCAGCCGAAGAATTCGGCGATGCTCATCGACGTTACGGCGGCCGGCTGCGACATGGCGCTCCCCAAGCTGGAGACCATAACCGATGACGAATACGAACGGAAACGGCCAGGCTCGCGCCCGGCCGTCACGTCATTACAGGATCACCGCATCCGGCGATCATCCGATCACAGGATCAGCGCCTCACTCGGCAGCGTGCAGCATAGGCTGTTCGGCCCGGCCGTCCGTGTAGGTCGGACCCTGGCGGTTCTGGTGCGGCGCCGGCTTACCGGGCAGCGGAGGAAGAGCCGTCGCCTTGGCGAGGTCGATGGCCGCACCCTCGGCAACGCGGCGGCCGTAATCCTCGTCGCAATGCCAGAAGTGCCACACCATGCGCAGCTGGATCGGCTCCGGGCAGGCCTTCATGTCGGCGACCAGGTTGGCGATGAGGTCGTCGCGCTCCCAATCCTGGAACGTGCGGTAACGCTCGCCGGCCTGCGTGTAGTCGTCCTGCACGCGGGTCGGCTGATATCGGCCGAGATGGCCCTCCACGACCTGATGGTACTCCTTCGCGGGCTTCGGGGCCTCCTGCAGTCCCTCGTTCAGGGTCGAGGGCTCGTAGTTGATGTGCTTGTTCGCCCCCGTGCCGTCGACCGAATAGGTCATCTGGCCGTCGCGCTGGTTCGAGTAGACCTTCACGCCGGGCTGCGGCGCGTTGATCGGCAGCTGGAGGTAGTTCGCCCCGACGCGGTAGCGCTGCGTGTCCGAGTAGGACAGCGTGCGCCCTTGGAGCATCTTGTCGTCCGAGAAGTCGATCCCGTCGACGAGCACGCCCGTCCCGAAGGCCGACTGCTCGACCTCGGCAAAGAAGTTGTCCGGCACGCGGTCCAGCACCATTCGGCCGCAGGGCAGGAGCGGGAACTGGTCGACCGGCCACAGCTTCGTGTCGTCGAGCGGGTCGAAGGTCAGGTGGTCGTTCGGGCCGTCCGGCATGATCTGGATGCAGAACTCCCATTCGGGAAAGTTGCCGGCGGAGATGTTGTCGTAGAGGTCGCGCGTCGCGTGGCCGACGTCGCGACCCTGGATCTCGGCCGCCTGGGCCGAGGTCAGGTTGCGCACGCCACCCTTCGGCTCCCAGTGGAACTTGGCGAGGTGGGCGACGCCCTGGTCGTTGACGAGCTTGTATGTGTTGACGCCCGAGCCTTCCATCTCGCGATAATTCGCCGGGATGCCCCAGGGCGACTTCAGGTGCGTGACCATATGCATTGATTCGGGATGCTGGGACACGAAGTCGAAGAAGCGCCACGCCTCCTGACGGTTCGTCACCGGGTCCGGCTTGAAGGCGTGGATCATGTCCGGAAACTTGATCGCGTCCCGGATGAAGAAGACCTTCAGGTTGTTGCCCACAAGATCCCAGTTGCCGTCGACCGTCTTGAACTTCACCGCGAAGCCGCGCGGGTCGCGCTCCGTCTCGGGGCTCTCCTTGGCGCCCGCGACGGTGGAGAAGCGCACGAACATCGGTGTCTTCACGCCGACCTCGTTCAGCACGCGGGCACGGGTGTATTTCGCGGCAGGCTCGTTGCCGATTTTGCCGTAGGCCTCGAAGAAGCCGTGCGCGCCCGCGCCGCGCGCGTGAACCACGCGCTCGGGGATGCGCTCGCGGTCGAAATGGGTGATCTTCTCGATGAACTGGTAGTTCTCGAGCGTTGCTGGCCCCCGCTCGCCGACGGTGCGGGTCGACTGGTTGTCCCGGACGGGGTGACCCTGGCGGGTCGTCAGAATCGGTCGGTCTGCCATGAGCGCCTCCTTCGGCATCACGAAGGCGGCCATCCGCCTTCGTTTGGAATTATTCTGGACCGCGTTATCGCGCCGGACCCGCCACAAGGCAAATGCATCGTCCGATCGGAAACGATAAGGACAGACTATGAATTTGGCCGGCCTGTCACTTCGCGATCTCGAATATCTCGTGGCCTTGGCCGATGAGCGCCACTTCGGACGGGCTGCGGAGCGCTGTCACGTCAGCCAGCCAGCGCTGTCCTCCCAGATCCGTAAGCTGGAGGAGCTTCTCGCGGTCATACTCTTCGAGCGCACGAGCCGGCGGGTCCTCGCCACCACGGCCGGCGAGAGTATCGTGTGCCAGGCCCGAAGGGTGCTGTCGGAGGCGCACAAGCTCATGGCGCTGGCGCGGGAAGGGCAGGGGGCCACGATGACGGGCCGTCTCGCGCTCGCGGCCATTCAGACGCTCGGGCCCTACCTGTTCCCGCTGATCCTTCGGGCGCTGCGGGACGCCTATCCCGACCTCGCGCTGAACCTCAGCGAAGGCCGCACCGCCGAGATTGTGGAAGGCTTGCGCGACGGTCGCCTCGACGCGGCGCTCCTGTCGTCGCCGATCGAGGAAACGGGACTGACGATCGCGCCGCTCTTCGTCGAGCCGTTCTGGCTCGCCTGCCCGCCGGACCACCCGTTCGCCACCATCACGACCCTCCGGGCTGCCGACCTCGCGGGGCCCGGCCTCCTTCTCCTCGACGA
This sequence comes from Hyphomicrobiales bacterium, assembly GCA_903644085.1. Classification (GTDB taxonomy): domain Bacteria; phylum Pseudomonadota; class Alphaproteobacteria; order Rhizobiales; family Beijerinckiaceae; genus Enterovirga. The sequence goes on along the minus strand of CAHJXE010000191.1, from coordinate 3,464 downwards.
GGGCCATTGCCTGCGCGACCAGGCGCTCGCGGTCTGCGAGGCCTCACCCGGCGCCGGACGGCACGCGACGAGCCTCGAGACGCTGCGCTCCATGGTGGCGGCGGGCGCGGGCTACACGCTCCTGCCGCGCCTAGCCGTCCGACCCGGCGAGACGGGCGATACTGCACGCGGCGATGGGCTCGTCGTGGTCCGGCCATTCAGCGGCCCCGCGCCGGGCCGGGTCGTCGCGCTCGCCTGGCGGGCGACGGACCCGCGTGCCGCGAGCTTCGCCGAACTTGCCGGTTTCCTGCAGGCTCGCATGCCGGATGGTACGGTCGAGGTCGGGGACCGCGTGAGGTGACCCGCGATAGGAATCCGCGTCCCGTGACGTCCGCCTATCTGGAGCGCGCGGCTTTGCACTACCTGGAGCGCTACGCATCGAGCGCCGAGAACCTCGCACGGGTCCTCGCGCGCAAGGCCCGGCGCAGGCTGGATGGCGACGAGCCTGATCCCGGGCTCGACGCGGCGATCGCCGAGGTCGTGGCGCGCGTCGTGCGCTCCGGCCTCGTAGACGATCGCAGCTTCGCGGAGACGAGGGTGAACTCGCTCATGCGGCGCGGGGTGTCGACCCGCGCGATCCGGACTCGGTTGAAGGTGAAGGGCGTGGCAGACGACCTCGCGGGCGAGGTGCTGGCAGCTCGGGAGCCAGACGACCTCGCGCTGGCAAGGCGCTACGCGGAGCGCAAGCGCCTCGGCCACCACCGCCCTCGCGTCGATCCCGAACGTCGCGCGCGAGATCTCGCGGCCCTCTGCCGGGCGGGGTTCGCCTACGCGATCGCGGTTCGCGCCCTCGACGAGCCGGGAGATGACGACCCCGTGCCGGACGCAAACTGACAATCGCGCGCAGCGGGCCGAAAGGGGATCCAAGACGCCGACGCGGCACGAAGGTGCTGGAGTCCCGTCCGGCGGCTTTGCCGCCTCCGGCCGGAAATGACGGTGAGCGACATCGGCCCTGCGGGAGAGCAAGCCGCGGCGGTTGCGATCGTCAATCGTAGCAGGTCGCCTCGTCGACGGACACGGGACGTTGCTGGGTGCCGGTACCGGTGCGGGTCGCGGCGATCGCCAGCCCCTTGGCATAGCCGACCGACTTGCACGCGTTCTGGGCGCAGTTCGCCTCGCCCTCGTTGCCGCAGGAGAACGCGTTGAACTTCAGAGTCGCGGGAGCGCGGCGCTGGCCGGCGCCCGTGGCGATCCGCTCCAGCGCAGACCGGATCGCGATGATGTCGGTGCGCAGGCCCTCGAGCGCTGGCGGCACGCCGCGCGTGGCGGATTCCAGCCGCTCGAGCCGGTTCGAGAACGTATCCATCACGGTCGCGCTCTTTGTCAGCGCCTCCGTGTTGGCGCGGAGCGCGTCGAGCATCGAGCGCAGGACGACCGCCTGGTCCGGCGGCTGCGTGGCTGGCGCGGGCGCCGGCTGCTGGGCGAACGCCGGCAGCCCGGCGAGGAGCAGCGGGAGGGCGAGACAGATATGTCGGGTCACGGGCGGCCTCGGCGGCGATCGAAGTGTGGAGATCGTCCCCCACTTTACCGCCCCTTAAACGGCCACAACTAGCGTGACAAATATCGCGGTCGCCCGACGGCCCGGGCGAGACGGGGCGTACCATGGGTGACCGGCGTGAGGCCGGACGGCAACGGCGCGAACCGGTCTTCTCCGGTGACGGCCATTCGTCGTCGCCAGACCTTCGCATGAGCCGCCAGGATCGGGCCGGGACCTCGCCCCGCAAGCCGGCCGGCCGCGGACGGCAAAACCGCCGCGGCGGACGCGGCCTCTTGGGCCGCCTCGTCTACGGGTCCGTCGTGATGGCGGTGTGGGGCGCGATCGCGCTCGCCGTCCTGGTCGGCTATCACGCGACGCAACTGCCCCCGATCGACCAACTCGCCGTGCCGAAGCGCCCGCCGAACGTCGCGATCCTGGCGGCGGACGGCTCGCTCCTCGCCAATCGCGGCGAGACGGGCGGGCGCAGCGTCACGATCAAGGAGCTACCCTCCTACCTGCCGCGCGCCTTCGTGGCGATCGAGGACCGGCGCTTCTACTCGCATTTCGGGGTCGACCCGATGGGTATCGCGCGCGCGATGGTGCGCAACGTGACCTCGCGCGGCGTGTCGCAGGGCGGCTCGACCCTGACCCAGCAGCTCGCGAAGAACCTGTTCCTGACGCAGGAGCGGACGGCCTCGCGCAAGATCCAGGAGGCGATCCTCGCGCTCTGGCTGGAGCACCGCTACACCAAGGACCAACTCCTCGAACTCTACATCAACCGCGTTTATTTTGGGTCGGGCGCCTACGGCGTCGAGGCCGCCGCCCAGCGCTACTACGCCAAATCCGCGAAGGACGTGACGGTCGCGGAGGCCGCGACGCTCGCGGGCCTCGTCCAGGCGCCCTCGCGGCTCGCGCCGAACCGCAACCCGGACGCCGCGCGGGCGCGGGCCGCCTTCGTACTCGCCGCCATGCGGGAGGAGGGCTATATCACGCCCGACCAGCTGAAGCTCGCGCTCGCGAGCCCGGCGAAGACCGCGCGCCGCGGCGGGGTCGGGTCCGCGAACTACGCGGCCGACCTCGTGATGGACGTGCTCGACGACTTCGTCGGCTCGGTTGAGGCCGACATCTCGGTCACGACCACGATCGAGCCGCCGCTCCAGGCCGCGGCCGAGAAGTCCCTCGTCGAGGAACTGGCGCAGAAGGGCGTCAAGTACGGCGTGGAGCAGGGCGCCTTCGTGGCGATGCGGCCGGACGGGGCCGTGCGGGCGCTGGTCGGCGGCCGCAGCTACGCCGATAGCCAGTTCAACCGCGCGACGACCGCGAAGCGCCAGCCGGGCTCCGCCTTCAAGCCGTTCGTTTACCTGACGGGCGTCGAGCACGGCCTGACCCCCGACACCGTGCGCGAGGACGGCCCCATCTCGATCAAGGGGTGGAATCCCGAGAACTACTCGCGCGACTATCGCGGCCCCGTGACGTTGCGCGAAGGGCTGGCGCTCTCGCTCAACACGGTCGCCGTGAGGGTCGCGCTCGAGGTCGGCCCCAAGGCCGTGGTGCGGACGGCGCAGCGGCTCGGCATCTCATCGCCGTTGCAGCCGAACGCCTCGATCGCGCTCGGGACCTCGGAGGTGAGCCCGATGGAGCTGGTCGGCGCCTACGCGGCTTTCGCGAACGGCGGCACGGGCGTCGTGCCCTACGTGATCGCGGAGGTGAAGTCGGCCTCGGGGAAGACGATCTACAAGCGTGCAGGCGGCGGGCTCGGCCGCGTCATCGAGCCCGGTCCGGTCGCGATGATGAACGGGATGATGCGAGAGACGCTGCTGACCGGCACGGCCCGCAAGGCCGAGATCCCGGGCTGGGAGGCAGCCGGGAAGACCGGCACCAGCCAGGATTTCCGCGACGCTTGGTTCGTCGGCTACACCGGCACGCTCGTCGCGGGCGTCTGGCTCGG
>CAHJXE010000190.1 GCA_903644085.1 Hyphomicrobiales bacterium | reverse complement strand
GGCTCCGGCCGGAGCTCGCGGCGCGCTGGGGAATGGCGAACCCGCCGCTCTTCGCGGGCGGGGCCGGGGACAACGCCGCCGGGGCCGTCGGGCTCGGTGCCGTGCGGCCGGGCGATGCTTTCGTGTCGCTCGGCACCTCGGGCGTACTCTGGGCGACGACCGACAGCTTCAGGCCGCATACGGCGGGCGCGGTCCACGCCTTCTGCCATGCGCTGCCCGGCCTATGGCACCAGATGGGCGTGACGCTGTCCGCCGCCTCCTCGCTCGCCTGGTGGGCCGGGATCACGGGGCGCTCGGAGATCGAACTCCTGGCCGAACTGGGGGCCGTGACGCGGCCCGGCGAGGCCTTGTTCCTCCCCTACCTGTCGGGCGAGCGCACGCCGCATAACGACGGCTCGCTGCGCGGTACATTCGCTGAACTCGCGGCCGGCACGGACCGGGCTGCCATGACGCAAGCCGTGCTGGAGGGCGTCGCCTTCTCGATGCGCGACTGCCTCGACGCGCTGGCGGCCTCCGGGACGCAAATCACGCAGGCCGACGTGATCGGCGGCGGCTCGCGATCCGAGACCTGGATCGCGATCCTGGCGGCGGCGCTCGGGATCCCATTGCACCGGCTGGCCGAGGGCGAGCAGGGCGGCGCCTTCGGGGCGGCTCGCCTCGCCCGGCTCGCCGTCACGGGCGAGGACCCGGCGATAATCTGCCGTCCGCCGGCCCGGACGGAGACGGTGCTGCCCGATCCCGGCCTCTCGGCGGCCTACGCGGAGCGCATCGCGCGCTATCGGGCGCTCAAGCCGGTCAGGGCGTCCTGATCCACAGCTCGGCGCGGGACGGCACGAGGATCGTGGTCCCGAAGGCGCGCAGGAACGACGCTCCGAGCTGCGCTGCCGGCTCGTCCAACGGACCGATGCCGCCGCACTCGGTGCGCCGCGGCTTCACGATGAAGTAGAAACCGTTGAACGGGATCCGCGCGGCCGGATCGTCGCCCACGACGTCGAGCCGCCAGCCCGGCGCCACGTAGACCTCGCGCAGCGTATCCTCGCGGCCGCAGCCGGCGACCGACACGAGGCCGACCCGCGCGAGCGAGGGCGCGAGCGCCTTCAACTGCGCGAGGTACGCCTCGTTGATGTCGACCGAGTAGGGCCAGAGCGTATCCGCGTAGCCCGTGTCGAGCTGCGCCCAGGTCCGTCCGCCGCGTCGCGGCGCGGCGAGCCGCGGCCGGTCGACGTCGGTCGCGCGCTCCTCCAACTCGATGAACACGACCGGCACATTCGGAAGACGTCGCGGGGCCGCGCCGAAGAACCCGTCCTGGGCGATTCTCACGAAGCCGTCGCGGCGGGCGTCGGGCGGATCGCAGGCCGGGTCCCGCACGACCAGATGGGGGTCGTTCGCGCTCTCGAAGTGGAACTCGGTCGTGACGGTCGAGAGGATGTCCGTCCCGATCGTGCCCTGCGGCGTGCCGAGGCCGGGACGGTCCGGCCCGCCTTCCGCCACAGCGTAAGGACGCGGCCCTGCCGGCTGGCCGAGCGCGCCGAAGCCCGAGAGCCGCACGGGCTCGCCAGGCGAGGACGCCTGCCAGATGCGGGACGACACGGTGGTGGCGCTCGCCCCGAGATCGAGAAGCCAGGGCCCGCGCTTCCCGTCGAGGTCGAGCATCGCGTAAGGCGTGGCCGCGAGCGGCGGCGTCAGGATGTCGAGGCGCGTGCCCGGACAGGGGGCGGCCGACGCCCCGCCGAGGACGGCGAGCGACAGGCAGCATGCCATCAGCGAGGCGTGCAGCCCCCTCATCGCTCCCCCGAGGCCGGGACCGAGCGAGCGGGTGCCGACGAGGTCAGCTCCGCAGCGTCAGTCGCCCGTCCGCGATGTCGAAGCCGCGCAGCCGGCGCAGGAACGACATGCCGAGCAGGCTGATGCCGGACTGGCCGGGCATCATCACGGTCGCGTCGACGTCGCGGATGACGATCTCGCCGATCCGGACCTCTCGCAGGCGGACCGGTGCGGCCTTGGCTAGGCCGTTCGCGGTCGACATGGTCAGGGTGAAGTCCCCGGGGGAAGGTCGGATTCCGGCGCGTGCCGCGTCCTCCGCGGTCAGCGCGACGGTGCTCGCGCCCGTATCGACCAGCATGACGAGATCCGCGCCCTCGATGCGGGGCCGGACGAGGAAGTGACCGCGCCGGTCGCCCTCGACGACGAGGCGACGCTCGGGAAGCCTGGCGGAGGAGGCCGCGAGCGGCTGTGTCACGATGGCGGCCGATGCCGCGTCGGCGCGCTGCGGCTTCAGGGCGCCCGCGAACTCGGCGAGGCGGCGTCCCGTCATGGAGGTCGAGAGCCCGATGCTCACGAAGGTGCCGAGGGCCCAGACGATCGGTCGTGTCATGATGGCTATCGTGATGACACGACCGTGCGAGAACGGGGTTAAACGCGTCGATCAAATTCGACCTACGGTGCTCGCTCGTCATCCCCGACCGCTGTGAAGGAGCCGGGAAGCGGATCCAGACCGTCCGCCAGATCTCATAGACTCTCATTCCCCTGCGCGGCTCCGCGGCCCCCGGCCGGGAATGACAATGCGCGCTCAGCGCGTGCCGAACATGCGGTCGCCGGCGTCGCCGAGCCCCGGCACGATGTATCCGTGCTCGTTCAGGCGCTCGTCGATCGCGCAGGTCCAGATCGGCACCTCGGGGTGCATCGCCTGGAAGTTGCCGATGCCCTCGGGCGCGGCCAGGAGGCAGATCATGCGCAGATCCTTCGCGCCGCGCTCCTTCAGCCGATCGACCGCCGCGATGGCGGAGTTCGCGGTCGCGAGCATTGGGTCGAGCACCAGGACGAGGCGGTCGGCGACGTCGGACGGGGCCTTGAAATAGTACTCGACGGCCGAGAGCGTGTCCGGGTCGCGGTAGAGCCCGATATGCGCGACGCGCGCCGAAGGTACGAGCTCCAGCATGCCGTCCAGAAAGCCGACGCCGGCGCGCAGGATCGGCGCGAGGACGAGCTTCTTGCCCGCGAGCTGCGGGGCGCTCATCCGGGTCAGCGGCGTCTCGATCTCCACGGTTTCCAGCGGCAGGTCGCGCGTGACCTCGTAGAGGAGCAGCGTGCCGATCTCGTTCAGCAATTGCCGAAAACCCTTGGTGGTGCGGGTCTTGTCCCGCATCAGAGTCAGCTTGTGCTGCACCAGCGGGTGGTCGACCACCGTCACGCCCTGCATCGTCGTCGCGCGCTCCATCAGAATACGGTCCCGTCGCTCGTCACCGCGATCGGCGGGGGCCCGCCCGGCCGTTTCGCGCGGGCGAGCCGGCGCCCGGTCGCCCACGTGCCGCCCTCAAGCGCCTTGGCGAGCGGGAACTCCGCGGCCGTGAGGCCGAGGCGCTCCCTGATCAGCCCCGCCACCCGGTCGAGCAGCGCGACGGTGAGCGCGCGCCACTCCACCACCAGCGCGGAGGAGACGGCGTGCGAGGTCGCGGAGTCGCCCTCGCGCTTGAGGCGCAGCACGCCCGTATCCACGAACAGGCCGCCGTTGCGGTACTCGGGCAGCCCCGTCAGCCCGTCGAGGTCGTGGACCACGATCCCCGCCTCCTCGAGCGGCTCGATCAGCGAGAAGGCGAGCCATTGCGACAGCTTGTGGAAGGGCACGAGGTCATCCCCTCCCCCGTCCGCCGCGATGGCCGGGTGCCGCCACGTGTCGCCGAGATCGACGCCGTGCTCCACGATGCGCCCCGGCCAGACCGGCCCGAGATGGACGAGGATCGCCTCGAGCAGTGCCGGCGCCGCGAGGCGCTCTCCCACCGCCTGCGCGGCCAGATGGTCGAACAGGCCGCCCGGCCGGGGATCGTCCGCGAGCCCGAAGACGTCCGGGTTCTCGGCCACGATCCGGCCGAGCCGGTTGAGCAGTGTCGTGCGCCCCTCCAGCCCGACGAGCGGGTTGTCGGACGAGACCTGCATGCCCCGCGCGAGTTCGGTGACGGAGAGCCCGGCCAGCGCCCCGGCATCGACGCGGTGCGGCTCGTCCAGGCGGTCCGAGAAGGCGCCGCCGATGAACATGTCGAAGCTCGCGACCGCGAGCCCCTCCGAACGGGTGAAGGTCTCGCCCGTGCGCCCCTCCTCGTAGCGCCATGCGGGCCCGGCCCCGGCATCCAGCAACACGGACACGATCGCGAGGTCGAAGGACGCGCGGGCGCGCTCGCGGGGATCTGCCCAGGGCAGCGCCTCGTTCAGCGTCGCCCAGCGGTCGAGGCCGCCCGCCGCGAAGTGCCGCCAGCGCGCGTGAAACGGGATCTCCAGCGTCGGATAATCGGCTCGGATGGTCGCCACGACCTCGTCCGCGCAGGCGCCCAGCCGGTCGAGGTCGATGTCGAAGTGGAGCAGGCGGCCGTCCAGGCCGAGCCGCAGCATGCGCTCCGCGCGCTCGCGCACGGCTGCGGCCGACAGGAGGGGGTGCGCCGGCCCGGCGGGGGCGTCAGGCGCACTCACGAGGGAGGATGGCTCCGCATCGGCGCAGATGTGCCACGTCTCGCGGGCAGGTGCCAACCGGGCTCAGTGGCCGGGCAGCACCATGACGGTCGGTTTCGGCGGGAGCGACGCCCGGGACAGCGTGACGGAGGGCGTCGCCTGCCGTTCGACGGCCCAGCCCTGGCCTGCGGCCTTGTCGAGGAATCGGTTGAGGGTGGAGGTGCTGAAGAAGTGCATCGGGATCATCAGCCGGGCGTTCAGCGAGGCCAGCACCTCCATCATGCCGTCGATGTCGAGCGTGTAGCTCCCGTCGACCGGCACCAGCACGACGTCGATGCGCCCGAGCTGGCGCAGGTGCTCGGGCGTCAGCGTGTGGTGGAGATGGCCGAGATGCGCGATGCAGAGGTCAGCCGTCTCGAAGACGAAGATCGAGTTGCCGTCGCGGATCGTGGCGTCGCTGCCCCACTGGCGGATGTTCGTCACCACGTTGCGGATGCGCACGTCGCCGACCTGCCGGTCCCAGTGCGGGGCCTCGCCGCCGCCGGGGTTCCAGCCGCGCATGATCGTCTTGATGCCGGGGTCGGGATTGTCGCTGTAATGGGTCGAGTGCGCCCGGTTCATGGTCGCGACATCCGGGACCACGCTCGGGCGGACGTAGTCGTTGTAGTCGGTCGCGATGCGAACTCCGCCCGGGCTCTCGATCAGAAACGTCGCGTGGCCCACATAGGTCACGCCGACGTCGCCCGGCTCCAGCGAGGCGTGCTGGATCGGGAGCTGGCGTCCCGCCACCAGGCCGGGACAGCCCTCGGGCGCCGCCCAGGCCGGGATCGCGCCGATCATCGCGGCCGCGAGCGACGCGGCAAGGCGCAGAGAGCGGATGGCGGCGTGTCCCATGACGGTCTCCGGGCGGCTCGACGGCCCTGCATGATCGTCGCCGCGAGGGCGTTCGGCTCATGGGGCGGATTGCCGCATCGCGGCTTGCGTTTCGAGCGGCCGCGCGCGAAGCCGGAGCATGCCGGTCTCCGATCCCCGCGCGTTCCTGCGCGCCCTCTTCGACGCCGCGATCGCGTCGGCCGACCCGGACCTTCGGATGGCGACGCTGCTGCCCGAACGGCCGCGCGGGCGCACGCTTGTGATCGGGGCCGGCAAGGCCTCGGCCGCGATGGCGCGCGCGGTCGAGCGGCACTGGCCCGGGCCGCTCGAAGGGCTGGTCGTCACGCGGTATGGCTACGCTGTCCCGACGGGGCGCATCGAGATCGTGGAGGCGTCGCATCCCGTGCCGGACGCGGCCGGCGCGGCGGCAGCGCGGCGCATGCTCGACCTCGTGTCCGGGCTGACCGCCGACGACCTCGTGATCTGCCTCGTCTCGGGTGGCGGGTCGGCGCTCCTCGCGCTGCCGCAAGACGGCGTGACGCTCGCCGACAAGCAGGCGATCAACCGCGCGCTCCTGGCCTCCGGGGCAGGCATCGGCGAGATGAACTGCCTACGCGGCCACCTCTCGGCCGTGAAGGGCGGGCGGCTCGCCGTCGCCTGCCACCCGGCGCGGGTCGTGACGATCCTGATATCGGACGTGCCGGGCGACGACCCGGGCGTGATCGCGTCCGGCCCGACCGTGCCCGACCCGACCACCTGCGCGGACGCGCTCGCGATCGTCGCGCGCTACGGCGTCGCGCTCCCGGCCGGCGCGCGGGCGCTCCTGGAGAGTGGGCGAGGCGAGACCCCGAAACCCGGCGATCCCCGCATCGGCACGCCCGATATCCGCATGCTCGCGACGCCCCAGATGGCGTTGGAGGCCGCCGCGCGCGTCGCGGAGGCGCAAGGGGTCACGCCGCTGATCCTGGGTGACTCGATCGAGGGCGAGGCGCGCGAAGTCGGCAAGGTGATGGCCGGGATCGCGCTCCAGGTCGCCCGCCACGGCCAG
>CAHJXE010000189.1 GCA_903644085.1 Hyphomicrobiales bacterium | reverse complement strand
CCGCGTCCCTCGACGATCTCGGCTCGCCCTGCTTCCGGGCCGATCTTGGGTCGTTCCGGCACGAAACCCAATATACGAGGCTGTTCCGCTCATGAGCACATCGCAGAACGGGCCGCTCCGGGTCGGCATCGGCGGGCCTGTCGGGTCCGGCAAGACGGCCCTCATGGAGGTTCTCTGCCGCGCCTTCCGGGACCGCTACGACCTTTGCGCCATCACGAACGACATCTACACGAAGGAGGATGCGCGGCTGCTGACCGTCGCGGGCGCGCTGCCGGTCGAGCGGATTCTCGGCGTCGAGACGGGCGGCTGCCCGCACACCGCCATCCGGGAGGACGCGTCCATGAACCTCGCGGCGATCGCCGACATGCGCCGCGCCTTTCCGGACCTCGACCTCGTGCTGATCGAATCCGGCGGCGACAACCTCGCGGCGACCTTCTCGCCCGAGCTCGCCGACATCACGATCTACGTCATCGACGTCGCGGGAGGCGAGAAGATCCCCCGCAAGGGCGGCCCCGGCATCACGCGCTCCGACCTGCTCGTGATCAACAAGATCGACCTCGCGCCCTTCGTGGGCGCCGATCTCGCCATCATGGAGGCGGATACCCGGCGCATGCGCGGTTCGCGGCCTTACGTGTTCACCAACATGAAGGACGGCACGGGGGTGGACGTCGTGTCGTCCTTCGTCGAGCGGGCGGGCGGGCTCGCGGCGGCCGCCTAACCCGCGGCGGTCTGCCCGAGCGCGCGCCCGTAGACGCCCGCGTAGCCCGACGCCGAGCGGGTCCAGCGGAAGTTCTGGGTCATCGCGGCGCGCCGCATCGTGTTCAGCTGCTTGCGCGACTTGAACGCGTCGACCGCCCGGTAGACCGCGCCGAGCAGGGCCGCGAGCGAGGGATCGCGGAACAGGAAGCCCGTGACCCCGTCCTCAATCGTGTCCGCGAGGCCGCCCGTCTCGCGCGCGATCGGCAGGGAGCCGAAGCTCTGCGCGTACATCTGGCTGAGCCCGCAGGGCTCGAAGCGCGAGGGCATGAGTAGGAAATCGCTGCCCGCGAACATGCGGCGCGCCTGCACCTCTTCGAAGCCGATCCGCACGCCGACCTGGCCCGGATAACGCTGCGCGAGGATCTCGAGCGCCGTCTCCAGCCGCTCCTCGCCGCGGCCCGTTACGACGACCTGGCCGCCCTGGCGCACGATGGTCTCGGTCGACTCGATCGCGAGGTCGACGCCCTTCTGGTGCACGAGCCGCGACACGACCGCGAAGAGCGGGCCGCGCGACACCGCAAGGCCGAAATCGCGCCTGACGTCGTCCGCGTTGGCGCGCTTGCCCTTCCAGTCGAGGTGCGAGAACGGGTTGTCGAGATGCCCGTCGGTGCGCGGGTCCCAGCTCTCGTCGATGCCGTTCAGGATCCCGGTCAGCCGCCCCTCGTCGGCGCGGCGGCGGAGTAGGCCGTCGAGGCCGCAGCCGAATTCAGGCGTCGTGATCTCCTGCGCGTAGGTCTCGGACACCGTCGTCACGTGCGAGGCGTACTGGATGCCGGCCTTGAGGAATGACAGCTTGCCGTAGAACTCGACCCCGTCGATCTGGAACGCGTTGTCCGGAACCCCGAGCGTAGGCAGGCGGGTACGGTCGAACAGGCCCTGGTAGGCGAGGTTGTGGATGGTCAGCACGCTCGGCACGGTGGATCCGGCCCAGGCGAGATACGCGGAGGCGAGCGAGGAGGGCCAATCGTTCAGGTGCAGCAGGTCCGGCTGCCAGCCGAGGTCGTCGAGGCCGCCGGCGAGCTGGGCGGCCGCGAGGCCGAGACGTGCGAACCTCAGATCGTTGTCGAACCAGTCGAGGCCGTTCGCGTCGCCGTAGGGCGAGCCCTCGCGATCGTAGAGGTCGGGGCAGAGGATGACGTAGATCGTCAGGCCGTCCGGGCTGTCGATCCGGCCGAGTTCGCAGGCCGGGAGACCGTGCGCGGCCGCGAGCCGCGCCACGACCCGGATCTCGCTCTCGGCCGAGGTCACCTGCCGGTAGCCCGGGATCAGGACCCGCACATCGTATTGCTGGCGCAGACTTCGCGGCAACGCGGCCGAGACGTCCCCGAGACCGCCGGACTTGACGAAATCCGTCATCTCGGACGTCACGTAGAGAATGCGACGGGTCGCCTCGTGATCCCGACCCGAGACGTCGGACCGCGGTGGCGCCAAGCGGTCGGCCAGATCGCGACCGGTGATCGCGTCAGCGTCAAGCGGGTGACCGACCATGGCATTCATGTCCGACGCCCTCTCTTCCGACGTGAACGCAGCTGCATCTGAGCTAAACCCGGTTCAAACGCAGCCTCAGCTACATGGTTCCAGATGGCAATCATTGTTGTGCAGCGCAACAGAGGTTGCAACCACAATCGTTAACCATTCACCACCAGAACACCTTCGTTCGGTCTTAAACGAAGTTCGTCGCCCGCTGGCTCGTCCCGGTCTAGGAAGGTCGACAAGACGATGCGGGCACCTGGGCCGCACTCCGGGACAGACGCCGTCATCGATTCCGAGCCGAGGTTCAGCAACACCGTGACCTCCTGCCCGCCCTGCTTGCGCCGGTAGGCGAAGAGCGCACCCTCCGTCGACACGGGCACGTAATCGCCGATGGACAAGGCAGGCATCTCGCGCCGCAGCACGATGAGCCGCCGGTAAAGGGACAGGATCGAGGCCGGCTCGCCGCCCAGCGCCGCGACGTTGCAGCTCGCGTGATCGCCCGCGAGGGGCAGCCATGGCTCGACCGTGCTGAAGCCCGCATGGGCCGAGCCGTCCCACTGCATCGGGGTGCGCTCCGGGTCGCGGTTGAAGCCGAGCCCGGGCTCGTTCTTCTCCCACGGGTCCTGCACGCGCTCCGGCGGGATCTCGACGCGGGCGAGCCCGATCTCGTCGCCGTAATACATGGTCGGCGTGCCCCGCAGCGTCAGCAGCAGCATGGCGGCGACGCGCGCCTGCGCGGCCCCGATCCGGGCCGCGATGCGCGGCTGATCGTGGTTGCCGAGCACCCAGTTCGGCCAGCCGCCGACCGGGATCGCGGCGTCGTACTCGTCCACGAGCTTGGCGATCGCGCGCGCGTTCCAGGCCGTCTGGATCAGCTGGAAGTTGAACGGCAGGTCGGCACCCGAGAGGTCCTTGCCGTAATAGGTGACGAGCCGCTCGGTCGGCAGGTAGATCTCGCCGATCAGCACGCGTTCGGGATAGGCGTCGAGCACGCTGCGCATCCCCGCGATGACGTCGTGCACCTCGGGCTGGTCGGTCGAGTAGACCTGGAGCAGGCTGTCGATCTCCGGGCGCCCCGCGTGCCAGGCCGGGTTCGGCGGGTTGTCGCGGAACTGCGCGTCCTTGATCAGGTGCCAGATCACGTCGACCCGGAACCCGTCGACCCCGCGGTCGAGCCAGAAGCGCAGCACGTCGTGCATGGCCTCGCGAACCTGCGGGTTGCGCCAATTCAGGTCCGGCTGCTCGACCAGGAACGCGTGGTAGTAGAACTGGCCCGTCGCCTCGTCCCACGTCCAGGCGCTGCCGCCGAAATTCGACACCCAATTGTTCGGGACGGAGCCGTCCGGCTTCGCGTCCCGCCACAGGTACCAGTCCCGCTTCGGGTTCGTGCGCGAGGACCGGCTCTCGACGAACCAGGGATGCTGGTCGGAGGTGTGGTTCGGCACGAAGTCGAGGATCACCTTGAGGTCGCGCCCATGCGCCTCGCGGATCAGGTCGTCGAAATCCTCGATCGTGCCAAAGAGCGGGTGGATGCCGCAATAGTCGGAGACGTCGTAGCCGAAATCCTTCATCGGCGAGGCGTAGATCGGCGAGATCCAGATCGCGTCGACACCGAGCTCGTGGACGTAGTCGAGCCGGGTCGCGATCCCCTTCAGATCGCCCACTCCGTCACCGTTCGAATCCTGAAACGACCGGGGATAGATCTGGTAGACGATGCCCTTCTTCCACCAAGTCTGCGCAGGCATCGGCTCTCCTCGGGCGATCGGCCGCGTCGCCGCGCGACGGGTCGGCTTACGAAAGCCGGCACGCGCCGAGGGTTCCGAACGCCGTCGGAACTTCGGACTCGGGTCCCTGTTCTCACACGCTGGCCAGGGAGGAGCGTTTGGGAACGGTGTCGGGCGTCGATCGGTCCGGGTTCGTGGGCGCGACCCTCGTCGAGGGCGACGCATCCTTCTGCGTGTGGGCGCCTGCGCGCGAGCGAGTGGCGGTCGTGCTGCGGGGCGGTCGGGAGCACGAACTCGCCCGCGGGGCGGACGGCCGGTTCTCGGGGACGGTGTCAGACCTGGGCGACGGCGACACGTATCGCTACCGGCTGGATGGGGACGAGCGGCTCTATCCCGACCCCGCCTCCCGGTTCCAGCCCGACGGCCCGCACGGTCCCTCGCAGATCGTCGACCCGGGCACATTCGCGTGGAGCGACCGGGACTGGTCCGGCATCCGACTCGACGGTCAGGTCATCTACGAAATGCATGTCGGCACCTTCACGCCGGCCGGCACCTGGGCGGCCGCGCGAGAGAAGCTCGCCTTCCTGAAGGAGGTCGGCATCACGCTGATCGAGATGATGCCGGTCGCGGATTTCTCAGGCCGGTTCGGCTGGGGCTACGACGGGGTGAACCTGTTCGCGCCGACCCGGCTCTACGGCCGTCCCGACGACCTGCGGGCCTTCGTGGACGCCGCCCACGCGATCGGCCTCGGGGTGATCCTCGACGTCGTGTACAACCATTTCGGGCCGGACGGGAACTACGTCCCCTGCTTCGCGAAGGACTACATCAGCACCCGCTACGCGACCGAGTGGGGCGAGGCGATCAACTTCGACGGCCCGAACAGCGCGGCCGTCCGCTCCTTCTTCATCCAGAACGCGGTGTCCTGGATCGAGGAATACCATTTCGACGGCCTCCGGCTGGACGCCACCCAGGCCATCTTCGATTCCTCGCCGACCCATATCCTCCAGGAGATCGGGCTCGCGGCCCGGGCGGCGGCCGGCCCCCGCGGAATTGTCATCGTGGCGGAGAACGAGCCGCAGCACACGCGGCTCGTGCAACCGATCGCCGAGGGCGGGTACGGGCTCGACGCTCTGTGGAACGATGACTTCCATCACTCCGCCACCGTGGCGATGACGGGGCGCCGGGAGGCGTATTACGAAGACCATCACGGGACGTCGCAGGAATTCGTCTCGGCGGCGAAATACGGCTACCTCTTCCAGGGCCAGATATACGGACATCAGGGCAAGCGCCGCGGCACGCCGGGGCTCGACTGCCCGCCCCAGGCCTTCGTGACGTTCACCCAGAACCACGATCAGGTGGCGAACTCCGATTCCGGTCTTCGTTTTCACGCGTTGGGACACCCGGGCCAGGCGCGGGCCCTGACGGCGCTCACGCTTCTCATGCCGGGCACGCCGATGCTGTTCCAAGGCCAGGAGTTCTGGGCGACGACGCCCTTCCTCTACTTCGCCGACCATGACGATGAATTGGCGGCGCTCGTCCGTGAGGGACGCGCGGCCTCACTCGGGCAGTTCCAGAGCATCGCGGCTGATCCCTTCCTGCGGGCGCGTTTGCCCGATCCGGCCGCCGAGACCACGATGCGGCGCTGCGTGCTCGACTGGACCGAGGCCCGGACCCGAACCTTCGCGACCGACCTCCACCGGGACCTGCTCCGCCTGCGACGGACGGACCCGGTGATCTCGCGAGATGCGAACGGGCGTCTCGACGGGGCGGTGATCGGGCCGGAGGCCTTCGTGCTGCGCTTCTTCGGAGGCCACGCGGGCGACCGCTTGCTCCTGATCAATCTCGGCCGCGACCTTGTTCGGAGAAGCATAGCTGAACCGCTTCTGGCGCAGAGGGCAGATCGGGCGTGGTCGCTACTCTGGTCGAGCGAGGATCCGCGTTATGACGGGCATGGAACGCCAGAGATCGAGAGCGCCGAGGGCTGGCGCATCCCGGCGCATGCCGCGATGGTACTCGCATCGTAGAATCGCGATCGGATTCGTTCAATACAGCCAAGAACCGCCGCCGATCTAATAAAGTGTGCGTCCGGCTGCGACCATCGCGTGACTTGACACACATGATTCGTGGCGGCATCTCTAACCACGAAAATCATCTCGGAAGAATTAGATCTTGGACAACGATCAATCCAACCTTGACATCAATTTCGTCGAGCTGACAGCGGAAGTCGTGGCCGCTTATGTCATGCACAACTCGGTTCACAAGGGCGACATGCCCGATCTGATCGCGTCGGTGCACGCGTCGCTGACCACGCTCGGGCAGCCGAAGCCCGCGCCCGAGGCGGAACGGCCGGTTCCGGCGGTGTCGATCAAGAAGTCGGTCAACCCCGACTACCTGATCAGCCTGGAGGACGGGCAGCGCTACAAGTC
>CAHJXE010000188.1 GCA_903644085.1 Hyphomicrobiales bacterium | reverse complement strand
CCGCGGCACGATCTTCGGACTGAAGACCGGCGGCAACGTCGCGTCGATCCTGTCCTCGATGCCGCCGAGCGTGCGGTGGCCGTGATCTCGAGACGGTTCACAGGAAGTCGCCGGGCGTGATGTCGAGGTAGCCGCTGAGTGCACGGACCAAGAGCAACTCGTCGCCCTGAACACGACAGAACAGGACATATTGTCCGGCGACCACGCTGCGAAGTCCTGGTCCCAACTCCGGTCTCGCGCGGCTTGCGGCAGGATGGTCGGCCAGCATCCGGACGAGTTCGTCGATGCGGTCGAGCATCCTGTCCGCTGCGCGTTCGCTGTCGGCCGCGATGTAAGTCCAGAGGTTGAGAAGGTCGATCCGGGCTGCCGGCGTGCGGACGATCCTAAGCGTTACGTCCGGCTGCCGCCTTGCGCTCTCGCATGAGACGCGCCTCCGACTTGATCGCGTTCATGTCCATCGGTTCGGGAGGACCACTGGCGAGACCATCGGCGAGGTGCTGACGAAGCGTGTCCATCCGAGCCTCGCGCTCTGCCAGGAGACGCAGGCCGTCCTGCATCACCTCGTCCGGTGACGCGTATCTCCCGTCAGCGACGAGCTTACGAACGAGTTTTTCGTTCCTCTGTCCCAGCGACGACATCGACATGATACCCAACTCCTCGCTTCAGAGTGCCACGTCTGAGGATCGAGGCCAACATGACCGTCGGCGGTCATCACTCCCTCGGTACAAACGGCCACACCGCCGGGCACCCCGCCGCGAGCCAGGCCGTGCGTGCCTCCGCCAGGCGCCGGCCGATCTCGGGGCCGGGCGGCACGCCTTCCGCCACGATGTCGCGGCCGGAGACGGGGAAGACCGGCGCGGCCTCGCGTCCCTCGCGGTAGCGCGCCAGGAGGTCGCGCGCGTCCAGGTCCAGCACGGGACGAGCCTCGCGGCCCAGCGCCGCCGTCGCGTCGAGAAGCGCGTCGAGGCCGTGCGCGAACGCGACCCGGCGTAGATCCGCAGCGTGGACCAGCGGAGCCGAGCGCAACCGGGCCAAGGCGTGCGCGTAAGCGTCGAGCCGATCATGCTCGCCGTTCGAAAGCCGCAACCGCTCGCGCAGCCGCTCGGCATCCTCGCGCACGCCGACGAGTGCGGCCGCGAGTCGCCCCATGGCGTCGCGGTCGGCCGCACGGGCGAGTTGCCCGAAATCCACCACTCCGCCCGTGACCCGCGCCAGGAGCCCGCTCTCGCTGAGAAGCCCGAGCGTTTCGACCGCGCGCGGCGCCACGATCAGCTTGACGAGTTCCGCCCGCACCCGCTCGCGCGACAGGTGGTCGAGGCCGTCCCGCTCGCGGATCGCGGCGTCGAACCCGTCCGGGTCGATCGACCCCTCCGCATACTCGGCGTGGAAGCGGAAGAACCGCAAGGTCCGCAGGTAGTCCTCGCGAATGCGCTGTCGCGCCTCCCCGATGAAGCGCAGCCGCCGCGCCGCCAGGTCGTCGAGCCCGCCCGTCGCGTCGTGGATCAGGCCATCGCGACCCATCGAGAGCGCGTTCATCGTGAAGTCGCGCCGCCGCGCGTCGGCGTCGAAATCGCGCCCGAACCGCACGAGCGCGTGTCGCCCATCGGTCTCGACGTCCTCACGCAGCGTCGTGACCTCGAAGGGCGTGCCCTCGACCACGACCGTCACCGTCCCGTGCGCGATGCCGGTCGGGACGGGCTTGAACCCGGCGCGGCGCGCCCGCTCGGTCGTGACTTCGGGAAGCGCGGTCGTCGCGAGATCGATCTCGGTCACCCCGCGCCCGATCAGCGCGTTGCGGACCGCGCCGCCCACGATGCGGGTCTCTTCGCCGTCGCGGTCGAGCACGCCCAGGAGGCGCGCGAGGTCCGGCCGGTCGAGCAGGGCGCGGGCGGCGTCCCGGTCGAGCGTAGACATCAACCAGGACTTCTCATCAATCGAGACTTGGCACCAATCAAGACTCGGCATCAGTTAAAGCGGCCGGGCACGATGCGTCCGCCGTCGAGATGTGTCGGCTCGAACCCGCTCATCGGGCGCGGTTCGAGCCCGGCAAAGAGAAAGCTCGCGAACACGAGCATGAGCCCCGCGATGGCGAGCCACGTCGAGCTCCTCGACCACGTGTCGAGGTGCAGCAGCTTGCGGCGAGTCACGATGAGCAGGACCGCGAAAGCCGCGAACGGGACGAGGAACAGTCCCGTCTCGTCGATGAGGGAGCGGATCATGAACGGTAGAGTTTCTCGTACATGTTCCTCAGGATCCCGGCCGTCACGCCCCAGATATAGTGCGTGCCGTACGGGATCGCGTAGTAGCGGCGGAGGCGGCCCCGGAACTCGCGGGCGTGCAGCGCGTGGTTCACCTCGTCCATCAGGAAGGCGAGCGGCACCTCGAAGGCGTGGTCGACTTCGTGATGGTTGAGGGTCAGGGCAAATCCCGGCCTGACGAGCCCTATCGCGGGCACCACGAAGTAGTTCGTGCCGGACAGGTACGCGTCGAGGTAGCCGAGCGGTCGCACGGCGTCCGGATCGAGCCCGATCTCCTCCTGCGCCTCCCGCAGCGCCGTGTGGAGCGGCGAGGCGTCCTCCGGATCGACGCGCCCGCCCGGGAAGGCGATCTGCCCCGCATGCTGTCGCAGGTTGTGCGCCCGCTCGGTGAGCAGGATCGATGGGCCGTCCGGGTGCATGACGACGGGCACGAGCACGGCGGCTGCACGCGGTGTGTCGCCTGTCGTCGCGAGACCGTCGGGATCGAGCGAGTGGTCGCCCTTCAGGTCGGCCCGGTCCTCCGTGATTCCGGGCGGCTCCGCCCTCAACCGCCGCCGCGCCAGGTCCTCGAAGGCGGCTGCGTCGAACGTCGCGATCACGCGCCGCCCAGATCCGCGCCGCCGGGTATCGGATAGAACGCGCCCGCGACCGCCACCCCGAAGGCGGTCTCGCCCTCGATCTCGCGCTCCTCCCCGAGGTCCACGAGGTCGTAGGTCAAGGCCCGGGTGACGCGCGCCCACAGGTCGCCGCGTACGCGCAGGTAAGGTTTCACTCCGCCGGCCTCGTCCGCGTCGAAGCGCAGCGGGTGGTCGGGGCCGATCTCCACGAGATCGTCGACGTTGGTGCGGAACGCGAGGCTGCGCGCCTCGCCCTCGCCCTCGACCGCCATCTCGACCGCCAGGAACGGCACGTCCGCGACCGTGATCCCGACCCGCTCGACGGGCGTCACCAGCACGTAGCGATCGGGATCGCGCCGCAGCACGGAGGCGAACAGCTTGACGAGGGCGGGCCGGCCGATCGGCGTGCCCATGTAGCGCCAGGCGCCGTCACCATCGATCTGCATGTCGATATCGCCGCAGAAGGGCGGGTTCCAGCGCTCCACCGGCGGCTTGCCGCGCTGCGCGACGTCGCCGAGCGCGGCGCTCAGCCGCGAGAGCGCGTCGCCCGGGGGCGCGTCGCCCGAGGGCGGGTTCGGCACAGGATGGTCGTCGCTCGTCATCTCGCCAAGCTAACGCATCGCCATCAAAGAAACACCAAGTCGATGCCTGTTTTGGCGGCACGTGCGGCCCTGAGACCGCTTGCCAGCCCCTGGACCACCGGCCCACACTCGTGGCGCTTAGGAGACCGATAGCCCATGAGCGCCACGATCGCCGCGCCGCCAACCTCCCTCGACGAGGCCGTCGTCCAGCACGCCGAGACGGCTCTGGAGACGATCGGCCGGGCCCGCGACGCGATCGGATCGGTGATCTTCGGCCAGCGCGAGGTGGTCGACCTCTCGCTCATCACGATCCTGGCGGGCGGCCACGGATTGCTCGTCGGCGTGCCGGGCCTCGCCAAGACGAAGCTCGTCGAGACGCTGGGCACCGTGCTCGGCCTCGACGCGCGCCGCGTCCAGTTCACGCCGGACCTCATGCCCTCCGACATCCTGGGCACCGAGGTGCTGGACGAGGGCGCGGACCGGCGCCGCTCGTTCCGCTTCCTCAAAGGCCCGATCTTCGCCCAGCTCCTCATGGCGGACGAGATCAACCGCGCGAGCCCGCGCACGCAATCCGCCCTGCTCCAGGCGATGCAGGAGCACCACGTCTCGGTCGCGGGCGAGCGCCACGACCTGCCGCGGCCCTTCCACGTGCTGGCGACCCAGAACCCGATCGAGCAGGAGGGCACCTACCCGCTGCCCGAGGCGCAGCTCGACCGGTTCCTCCTCCAGATCGACGTCGGTTACCCGGACCGCGCGGCCGAGCGGCGCATCCTCTTGGAGACGACGGGCTCGGACGACGCGAAGGCCGCCCCCGTGATGACGCCGGACGCGTTGCAGGCCGCGCAGCGGCTGGTGCGCCGCCTACCGGTCGGCGAGAGCGTCGTCGACGCGATCCTCGACCTCGTGCGCTCGGCCCGGCCCGACGAGGGCGGTGGGCAGGTCGCGGGCAAGCTCCTCTGGGGTCCCGGCCCGCGGGCGAGCCAGTCCCTCATGCTGGCGGTGCGGGCGCGGGCGCTGATCGACGGGCGCCTCGCGCCCTCGATCGACGACGTCGCGGCCTTGGCCGAGCCCGTCCTGAAGCACCGCATGGCGCTGTCCTTCGCGGCCCGCGCGGATGGCGAGACGATCGCCGGCATCGTATCCCGCCTCGCGGCGCGGCTGCGGGCCTGATCCGCCCCGGATGGCGCAGACCCAGCACCTCCCGCCGGAGAGCCGCCGACCCGGGCGCCAGGAGACCGGCGAGGGCCTGTCGCTCGCGGCCCGGATGCCCCGGATGGTGCTCGAATCGCGCCGCGTCGCCGCGAGCCTCGTCCACGGCATCCACGGCCGACGGCGCGCAGGTGCCGGCGAGAGCTTCTGGCAGTTCCGGCCCTTCGTGAACGGGGAGGCGGCCGGGCGTATCGACTGGCGGCGCTCGGGCCGCGACGAGCGGCTCTACGTGCGCGAGCGCGAGTGGGAATCGCCGCATTCGGTCTGGCTCTGGGTCGACCGCTCCGCCTCCATGGCGTTCCGCTCCAGCCTCGCGGGCGCTCCCAAGATCGAGCGCGCCTTCGTGCTGGCGCTCGCGCTCGCCGACACGCTGGTCGACGGCGGCGAGCGGGTCGGGCTCCTCGGGCTGAAGACCCCCGTCGCGTCGCGTCGCATCGCGGAACTCGTGGCCGAGACCTACGCGGCGCACGAGGGCGACCTCGACGAGGACATGCCGCCGCCGGACGCGGTCGGGCGGCTCGACGAGGTGCTGCTCGTGGGCGATTTCCTGGCGCCCGCCGCCGAGATCGTGGCGCGCGTCGACGCGATCTCGGCGCGCGGCGCGCGCGGCCATCTCCTCATGGTGGTGGACCCGGCCGAGGAGACCTTCCCGTTTCAGGGGCAGGCGGTGCTGCACGAGGCCGAGGCGGGCTTGAGCCTGCGGATCGGCGACGCCGGCGCCTGGGGCACGACCTACCGCACCCGCATGCGCGCGCACCGCGACGCCATCATGGACGGGGTGCGCCGCCGCGGCTGGACGCTCACGATCCACCACACCGACCGTCCCGCGAGCGAGGCGGCTCTCCGCATATTGACCCTGCTCTCGACCGGCACGGGGAAAGGCTGAGATGCTCGTCCTCAACTTTCCCGGTTGCTCTACCGGTTGGGCGAAGGGTGCGGGACACCTCTCCCTGGCGGGGAGAGGTCGAGTCGGCACTAGCCGACCGGGTGAGGGGGGAAGACCTTTCCGGATAGGGTGTACCCCCTCACCCTACCCTCTCCCCACCAGGGAGAGGGATCCTGCGCTCGATGCCGAGCCGGGGCACCAGCAGGACAGGCTGACATGCTAGGCCTCCCGCTCACCTTCATGGCCCCGGCGATGCTGGCAGCTTTGGCCGTCCTGCCGGGCGTTTGGCTGCTGCTCAGGGTCACGCCGCCGCAGCCGAGGCGCATCGACTTCCCGCCGCTCCGCATCCTGGCGGACTTGGCCCCCGAGCGCGAGCAACCGGCCAGGACGCCTTGGTGGCTCCTCCTGCTGCGGCTCGTCGCGGCCGCGCTCCTGATCCTGGCGGTCGCGGGTCCGGTCTGGAACCCAGGCGCGGCCGGCGGGTCCGGGCCGCTCCTCCTCGTGGTGGATAACGGCCTGCCGTCGGCCCACGATTGGCGGCAGCGCTCCGCCTACGCGACCGAGCAGGCCGAGGCGGCGTTGCGCGCCGGACGGCCCGTCGCCGTGTTGGCCACCGCCGACAAGCCGGTCGGGATCTCCGCGACCGCGCCCGCGGCGGCGCTCGACCGGGTCCGGGCCATCAAGCCCCAGCCCTGGCTCGTCGGCCGGAGCCAGCATCTCGACGCGGTCACCCGCTTCGTCGCCGCCACCCCGGATGCCGAGATCGTCTGGATCGCGGACGGCGTCGCGGGGGCGGACGACGCGGATTTCGCAGCCGGTCTCTCGAACGCGGCGGGCGCGAGACGGCTC
>CAHJXE010000187.1 GCA_903644085.1 Hyphomicrobiales bacterium | reverse complement strand
GCGGCTGCTCATCGGCCTCGCGCTGTTCATGGTGCTCGCGCTCGCGATCCCGCTGGAGCGGGTCTCGACGCGGCTCATCCTCGCCTGGGACATCGCGATCGCGGTCTACCTCGCGCTCGCGGGCTTCATGATGGCGCACGCGCGCGAGGCGGACCTGCAGCGCCGCGCCGACAAGGAGGACGTCGGAGCCTTCTCGGTGCTGGCGCTGACGGCCGCGGCCGCGGTCGCGAGCCTCGTGGCGATCGGGTTCGAACTCCACGGCATCAAGGACGAGGGCGCGCGGGCCGAGGGCGGGCGGCTCGCGCTGGTCGCCGCCACGATCCTGGTCTCGTGGGTCTTCGTGCACACGATGTTCGCGCTGCATTACGCCCACGATTACTACGCGGGCGTCGACGACAGGCTGGGCCTCGCCTTTCCGGCCGAGAAGGGCCGCGAGTCGAAGCCCGATTACTGGGACTTCCTGTACTTCTCCTTCACCATGGGGGCGGCCTCGCAGACCTCCGACGTCGCGGTGACCGCGACCCGGATGCGGCGCGTCGTCCTCGCGCACACGATCCTGTCCTTCCTGTTCAACACGACGGTGTTGGCGCTCGCGATCAATGTCGGGGCGAGCCTGCTCTGAGGCTTTAAGCGCCGCCTAACCGGCCGGCGCTAGTCTCGGGTGCATGAGGCCCGCCCGCATGCCCCGCCGGACCCGCCCGGGATGACGTCGCTCGCCCTCATGCGACCCGGTGAGGCCATGGTCGTCCCGAACCTGGCCGCGGGCGCGGACCGGTCCGACGATCTCGACCTCCCGGGGATGAACCGGTATGCGGCCGCGTGGGACGCGCTCGTCGCGGAGGCGGACGAGCCGGCCCCGTTCTTCACCCGCCAGGTGATCGGCGCGCACGCGGCGCACGGGATGGCGCCGGATGTCCGGTTCGTGGCCGCTTGGTCGGGCGCGCGCATCGTGGCGCTTCTGCCGTACCGGCCGAGGGGTGGACGGCTCGGGCTCGTGTCGCGCGCCGCCTGCGCCTGGTCGAGCCCGTTCGCGCCCTGCTCCACGCCGCTGGTGGCGACGGACGACATCGCGGGGCATGTCGCGCTCCTGCTCGACGCGGTCGCGGTTCGGGCCGACCGCCTCTGGCACCTGCCCCATCTCGCGACCGAGTCGCGGACCGGCCTTGCGCTGATCGAAGAGGCGCGCCGGCGCGGCTGGCCGCACGCGGTGATCGGGCGCTTTGCCCGCCCGGTGCTCGACCGTCGGGCCGATTACGAGACCTACGCGGCCGAACTACCGGCGGGGCGCCGCAAGGACACAGGCCGCCGCTGGCGTCGCCTGCGGGAGCAGGGCGAGGTCGCGCTCGCCTCGGCCACGCAGGGCGAGAGCTTGCGCGAGGCCGTCACGTGCTTCCTGGAGCTGGAGGCGGCGGGCTGGAAGGGCGCGCAGGGCACGGCTTTCGCGAGCCGCCCCGAGATGGCGGCCTTCGCGCACGACCTCTTCCGCGATGGCCCAGGTCCGGTCGGCGCGATGGCGGACACGCTGACGCTCGACGGGCGGACGATCGCCGCCAGCCTCGCGCTCGTGTGCCGCGGGACCGCCTACCTCCTCAAGACCGCCTATGATGAGCGCCACGCGCGGTTCGCGCCGGGCCTGCTCCTGGAGGACGCGATCGTGAGGCGCTTTCACTCCCCGCCTTTGACCGAGCCCTTCGCACGGCGGTTGAACTCCGCCGCCACGACCGCGACGCCGCTGGACGAGCTCTACCCGGACCGCGAGGCGATCGGCGACCTGATCGTCGCGACGGACCCGTCCATGAGCCAGGCCGCGCTCGACGCGATCGTGGGCCGGGAGACGCTGCGGCGGGAGAGCATCCGGCGGGCGAAGGAGTTCTACTGGCGCATGCGCAGCGACGCCTGATCCGATGTGGCTTGCCGCTGGGCGGTTTACCTCTCCCCGACGGGAAGAGGTCGAGTCGGCGCAAGCCGACCGGGTGAGGGAGACGCGCCATCCCGAGAGGGCGCTTCCCCATCACCCTGCCCTCTCCCCCCCAGGATCTCGGGCTTACCCGGGATCCGTATCGATGGATGCGTAGATCGGGCAGGCCCGATCTACGTGGGAGAGGGTTCCCCGCGCATATTCCGTGAAGGCTACCCCGTCCGCCCGTATTGCGCGGCATGCAGCCGGCGGTAGATGCCGCCCGCCGCCACGAGGTCGCGGTGGCGGCCCTGCTCGGCGATGCCGGTCTCGTCCACCACCACGATGCGGTCGGCGTTCTGGATCGTCGCGAGCCGGTGCGCGATGACGAGCGTCGTGCGGCCCTGTGCCAATTCCGCGAGCGAGGCCTGGATCGCCTGCTCGGTCTCCGTGTCGAGCGCGGAGGTCGCCTCGTCGAGGATCAGGATCGGCGGGTTCTTCAGGAACATGCGCGCGATGGCGAGCCGCTGCTTCTGGCCGCCGGACAGCTTGACGCCACGCTCGCCGATCACCGTGTCGAGCCCTTCCGGCAGCGCCGCGATCACCGCGTCGAGCCGCGCGCGCCGCGCCGCGTCCCGGATGTCGGCCTCCCCGGCGTCGAGGCGTCCGTAGGCGATGTTCTCCCGGATCGTGCCCGCGAACAGGAACACGTCCTGCTGCACGATGCCGATCTGCTGGCGCAGCGAGGCCAGCGTCATGTCGCGGATGTCCGTCCCGTCGATCGTGATGCGGCCCGAGCGGACCTCGTAGAAGCGCGGTAGGAGCGAGCAGAGCGTCGTCTTGCCCGCGCCGGACGGGCCCACGAAGGCGATCGTCTCGCCTGCCCGCACCGCGAGGTCGATGCCGGACAGCACGTCGCGGCCGGGCGCGTAGCCGAACGTCACGTCCTCGTAGCGGATGGCGCCGGTCAGCCCCGTGACGTCGCGCGCGCCCGGCCGGTCCACGATGTCGGGCGCCGTGTCGATGAGCTCGCAGTAGCGCCGGAAGCCCGCGATGCCCTTCGGGTAGGTCTCCAGCACCGCGTTGATCTTCTCCAAGGGGCGGAAGAACACGCCGACGAGCAGCAGGAACCCGATGAAGCCGCCGCTCGTGAGTTCGCCCCGCAGCACGAACCACGTGCCGGCGACGAGCGTGATCAGCTGAATCAGCCGCATCGACAGGTAGGACAGCGAGACGCTGGCCGACATCAGCCGGTAGGCCTGGAGCTTCGCCGCCATGTAGGCCGCGTTGTCGAGCGCGAAGAGCCGCTTCTCGTGCTCCTCGTTGGCGAAGGCCTGCACGACCCGCATGCCGCCGACATTCTCCTCGATGCGCGCGTTGAAGGCCCCGACCCGGCCGAACTGCGACTGCCAGTTGCGCGTGAGGCGCCCGCCGTAGCGGCTCGTCACGAAGGCCGCGACCGGCACGATCACGGCCGTGATCAGCGCGAGCTTGGCGTTGACCGTGAACATCAGCGCGAAGGCGCCCACGAAGGTCATGACCGCGATGAAAAGGTCCTCCGGCCCGTGATGCGCGACCTCGCCGATCTCCTCGAGGTCCTTGGTGACGCGCGCCACGAGGTGGCCGGTCTTCTGGTTGTCGTAGAAGCTGAAGGAGAGCTTCTGCAGGTGCTCGAAGGCGCGCCGGCGCATCTCGGTCTCGATGCTGATGCCGAGCACGTGCCCCCAGTAGTTCACCACCACCATAAGGCCGGTATTGAGGACGTAGACCCCGAGCAGCACGGCCGCCACGACCAGGATCAGCCCCCAATCCTGCCCGGGCAGGAGCTTGTCCACGAAGGTCCGGACCGCCATCGGGAAGCCGAGTTCGAGCACGCCGGACAGCACCGCGCAGCCGAAATCGAGCAGGAACAGCCCGCGATGCGGGCGGTAATAGGCGAAGAAGCGCTTCAGCATGGGGTGGTGTGTCTCGGGCGTCCGGGTCCGTGTCGCAGCCCGGTGCGTGTGTTGCAACAGACGGGCGGACGCAGGATGCGCGGGTCACCTCTCCCCGAGGGGGAGAGGTCGAGTCGGCGAGAGCCGACCGGGTGAGGGGGATCCGCCTTATCCGGAGAGCTCGTAACCCCTCACCCTACCCTCTCCCACTGGAAGAGGGATCCCGCGCCAGCTTCGGACGCAGGAGAGATCATCATCCAAGACCTCACGTCAGCATCGGCACGAGGTCCGGGTCGCCCGCCCGCATGGCGCGGCGGTAGGCGTCGCGCCCGCCGATGCGTTGCAGGTAGGCGAGGATCGCCGGGTAGGGCGCGAGGTCGACCGGCATGAACAGGCGCATGGTGGTGAGCGAGAACACGCTCATGATGTCGGCAGCCGTGAACTCGCCCGCGAGGTAATCGACCTTAGCGAGCCGCGCCTCGATCAGCCCGAGCACGATGTCGAGCCGTCCCTTGACCGCGACGAGCATCGGGTTGTCAGCGGGCAGGCCGCTGCGGCGCATTACCATGTTGCGGCCCATCACGGGCTGAAGATTGCCGTTGGCGAAGTGGAACCAGTACAGATACGTGGCGAAATCCGGATGGTCGGGTCCCAGCGCCAGCCGGCCGCCGCCATGCTTCGCGACGATGTACTCGACGATGGCGCCGGACTCGGCGAGCACCAGGTCGCCGGCCGTGATCACCGGCGCGGCCCCCATCGGGTGGAGCGCCCGCAACTCCGGCGGCGATAGCATCGTGACCGGGTCGCGCGCGTAGAGCTTCAGCGCGTAGGGCAGGCCCAGCTCCTCGCAGAGCCAGATGATGCGCTCGGATTGCGAATGCCCGAGATGGTGGATGGTCAGCATGTCGGGCTCCTCATGCCGCGTCCTGCACGATCTCCATCCGGACGGCCAATCCCGATCGCTGGGCAAGCCCGACGAGCGCGTCGAGGCTGAAGCGATCGATCCGACCTCGCAGAAGATCGCTGAGCCGAGGCTGCGTCACGCCGAGCCTCTGCGCCGCGCTCTCCTGCGTCAATCGCCAGCCCTCAACGGCGGCCTTCACCGCGATGGCGAGCTCCGAGCGCAGCCGCATGTGAGCCGCCTCTTCGGGCGTATCCGCGAGAGCGTCCCAAACGCTCGCGAAGGTCCCTATCGGCTTGTCCATCGCAATCACCGCTCCTCCTGGCGCGCCTGCGCCAAGTACTCGATCGCGGCGCGCGTGCCGCCCGTCCCGTGCGGGATGCCGAGCTCGACCAGCGCGAGTTCCACGGCCGAGAGGCAGCCGAGGATCATCGGCTCGTTCACGTCGCCGAGGTGGCCGATGCGGAAGCCCTTGCCCTGGAGCGCGCCGAGCCCGCCCGCGACCGAGACGCCCATCGTCTCGCGCAGATGCGTGCGCAACCGGTTCGCGTCGACGCTCTCGGCGGTGCGGATCGCCGTCACCGTGACGGCGCGCTCGGCCGGGACGGCCGCGTTGAAGGAGAGCGCGCCGCCCTCGCACCACGTCTCGACCGCGCGGGCGACCGCGCCCGCGATCCGGCGGTGGCGCCGGTAGATCGTCGGCAGGCCCTGCTCCTTGATCATGGTCAGCGATTCGCACAGCCCGAACATGAGGTGCTCCGGCATGGTGCCGTTGAACTTCATGTAGGATTCCTCGCCGAGCCGTGGCGTCCAGTCCCAGTAGCGGTGCGGGCGCGCGAGGCGGGCGGAGGTCTCGACCGCACGCGCGTTGGCGGCCAGGATCGCGAGGCCCGGCGGGCACATCAGGGCCTTCTGCGAGGCCGCGATCGCGACGTCGACGCCCCAGGCGTCCATCTCGAACGGCATGGCGGCGAGCGACGCGATCGTGTCCGCGACCAGCAGCGCCGGGTGTCCGGCCGCGTCGATCGCCGCGCGGATGGCCGCGATGTCGCTCGCGATGCCGGTCCCCGTGTCGATCTGGACGGCGAGCACCGCCTTGACGCGGCCCTCGCGGTCGGCGCGCAGGTGCTCGGTGATCGCTTGGGGATCGATCGCGCGGCGCCAGTCGCCCGCGATGATCTCGGTCTTCAGGCCGAGCGCGCGGGCGTGGTCCGCCCAGGTGTTCGAGAAGTGCCCGATCTCGGGCACGAGAACCGTGTCGCCCGGCACGCAGATGTTGGCGAGCGCCGCCTCCCAGCCGCCATGGCCGTTCGCCGCGTAGACGAAGACCTGGCCGGTCGTCCCGAACACGCGGCCCAGGTCCTCGAAGCAGGTGCGGGCGATCTCCTTCAGCCGCGCGTCGACGAGGTCGAGCGGTTGGCGGTGCATCGCGGCGAGCACGCGGTCCGGAATGTGGGTCGGGCCGGGGGAATGGAGGAACTCGTGGCCGATCATGCCTGACGTCCGTCGGGGCGCCGCGCGTCGACGGCTCGAAGCGCCTCACCTAGCGGGTCCGGGCGCCCGGCTCCACTCACGTGCTGCCTAAAGATGCGTCCAGAAGGGCTTCGCGCGTGCGACCTTGCGCTGCGCCTTCGCGGCAGCCTCCAGGCGCTCCTCGCCGCGCCGGTCCTCGCCGCCGCTCACGCGGCC